>JAPFDH010000118.1 GCA_026169045.1 Lachnospiraceae bacterium
TATCCTCCTGTAATGAAACCAGCATCACAGGATAAAGGATACAGGAAAAAACTGTAAAAGTAAAATCCACTCCGGAGATTGTAAAATTAATTTCCACTGTAACAGGAGAAGGGGGTGGAACTTAGTTTTGCAATTTAGATTTTTTAGAAAACAAAGGTGAGGAAACACGCTATATCCTTGACAT
This sequence comes from Lachnospiraceae bacterium, assembly GCA_026169045.1. Classification (GTDB taxonomy): domain Bacteria; phylum Bacillota; class Clostridia; order Lachnospirales; family Lachnospiraceae; genus Fimimorpha. The sequence goes on from JAPFDH010000118.1 coordinate 185, forward strand.
TGAAGGTTTTACGGTTTTATAATAAAAACGATACTGTGCTGAATACTAAATCGATGAGAGATTAAGATATTATAATGAAGTCAAATATAAAATAAAACGATGCAGAATAACAAAGCGCAGCAAATTCTGTGTAGGATGGGAGAATACATGAAAATCAAAGAACTTTTGGAACGAGTATCTTATCAGCTCCTTCAGGGAAACCTGGAACAGGAAATCACGGGATATTCTCATGATAATCGTCAAGTAAAAAAGGGAGATATGTTTATCTGCATTAAAGGTGCCAGGTTTGACACCCATGAATGTGTTCAAGAAGTGGCAGCAAAAGGTGCAAAAATGATTGTTACGGAGAGACCGATATTTGTGCCGGGAGATGTTACAGTAATATTGGTAGATGATACAAGAAAAATAAGTCCTCTTTTGGCGGCGGCCTTTTATGGATATCCGGCAGAAAAGATGGTAACGATCGGCATAACAGGATCCAAGGGAAAAACAACAGTTACCCATATGCTGGCAGATATCCTGCGCAAATCAGGAAAAAATGTTGGGACGATTGGTACCAATGGTGCTATTATAGGGAAACAAATTTATGAACTAAATAATACAACACCGGACGCACAGGAAGTGCAGATGTATTTGCGTATGATGGTGGATGCCGGATGTACGCACGCGGTGATAGAGGTTTCTTCCCAAGGGATGAAACAGCACAGAGTAGACGGAATTACATTCGATTATGGGATTTGGACCAATATTTCCGAAGGAGATCATATAGGTCCCAATGAACATAAAAATTTTGAAGAGTATTTATATTGTAAAGCAATGCTTTTGCAGCATAGCAAACAGGCATTTGTTCACATTGATGATTCACATGTGGATGCATTGATGCGTTACGTTACGGTTCCCGTAGTTTTTTATGGATATGATAAAAAAGCAGATTACCGTGCAAAAGCTGTTGAGAAAACATATTGTGAGGAAAAAGGAGAACCTGGACTGCATTTTCATGTAGAAGGAAAATGCCAGATGGATATTCAGGTAAATATGCCTGGTGAATTTAATGTGATGAATGCTTTGGCTGCTGTATGTGTGGCGGATACCATGGGGGTTTCTGAAAAAGTCATCAATGAGGCTCTTACACATCTAAATATCAAAGGTCGTATTGATATGGTATATCGGGGCGCTTTTTCAGTATGCGTTGATTTTGCGCATAATGGCTATAGTACGAGAAATCTTTTGGAAGCATTAAGAGAATATCGTCCGAAACGACTGGTGTGTGTATTTGGCGCCGATGGAAACCGATCCAAGTCCCGACGTTATGAGATGGGAGAGGCAAGTGGAAAGTTGGCCGATTTGAGTATTGTGACGGCCGGACATAACCGTTATGAGCAGTTTGAAGATATTTTAAAGGATATCCATAAAGGACTTGATAAAACAACGGGATCCTATATTGTGATTCCAAATCGGAAACAAGCAATCCGTTATGCTATTGAACATGCAAATGAGGGAGATGTTATTACCATCATTGGACTGGGGCATGAAAACTATCAGGAAGAAAATGGAATGAAATATCCTCATAGTGATACAGAATTTGTGAAACAGGTTATTCGCGAATTAGGGTTATAAGGAGGAAACGGGGATGTTATACATTATCTTTGTGGTAGTTGCATTTTCAGCGTCAATTATTGGTGCCATTTGTGGAATCGGTGGTGGTGTGATTATTAAACCGGTATTGGACATGACAGGAATATTGGATGTAAAAACAATCAACTTTCTATCCGGATGTACCGTACTGGCCATGAGCACGTATTCAATTGTTGTAGCTAAAATGGCAAAAGAGTCATTGGTGGAATGGAAGACAGCAACACCACTGGCAATTGGAGCAGCCATTGGAGGTTTGCTTGGTAAAGGGATTTTTCAGATGGTCAGTCAGGCTATGGGAGAAAAAGCCGGAGCTGTTCAGGCGGTATGTCTGATTATAATGACAGTAGGTACCTTGCTTTATACCATAAAAAAGGAACAGATTAAGACATATCAGTTAACCAATATTGTGATTTGTGTAGTGGTGGGATTGATTTTAGGTGTGGCTTCCTCTTTCCTTGGTATTGGAGGAGGACCCATTAATCTTGTTATTTTGTTTTTCTTTTTTTCAATGCCAACCAAAACAGCAGCACAGAATTCTCTTTATATTATACTATTTTCACAACTTGCAAGTCTTTTCTCCACGATGGCGACAAAATCAGTGCCAGATGTAAGTTTTGTGCTTCTTGCTCTGATGATCATCGGAGGAATCATGGGAGGATATTGCGGGAGAAAAATCAATAAAAAAATTGATGCGGTAATGGTTGATAAATTGTTTATCGGATTAATGGTAGTAATTATTTTGATTAATATATATAACGTGATAAAATTCAGTACGATTTAGGTTGAAAAAATGCATCGGAATTTTTTATTTTAACAATAAAATGGGCATTTTAAAATTTGTGGTGATAAAAGGAAAAGTGATATATCAGTGATCCAGACAAATTTTATTTGCCCTTTTTGATTTCTGCTAAATTTTTGTAATTATAAGAAAAGTATAAAATTTTATTCTCATATCAAAAAAAACTGTGAATTAACTTGATTTTCAAACAAACAATATTTATAATAAAACAGATATATTGTAAAATACGTGATGAAAGTAATAAATAGCAGTGTATTTGATAACTGTTGAAAGAACATATCGTCACAGACAGAATGGAGGATAGGGTGGAACTGAATCAAAATAATGATAAAAAGAAACCCACAAATGGGAACGGTCCTAAGAATTCTCAGATCATTATAGCATTGGTTATTGTTGGTGTTTTGACATTGCTTATTATGACTGGAATGGATCGGTTTATTACCAGCAGAACAACACAGCAGATTTCTTACAATGAATTTCTAAACAAATTGGATGAAGGACAGGTAAAAGCGGTAAAGATTGACGGAGACCGTTTGGAAATTGCGTTGAAGGATGAACCACTTATGACATACTACACCGCATATCTTCCGGATATGCAGCTTGTGGAACGATTGGATGAAGCGGGAGTTACCTTCTATGGGACAAATGAATCCGGTGGATCAGCTATTTTAAATTTTCTATTGGTTTACATTTTACCGTTTGCTTTAATTTGGATCGTAATGGGCTTTGTGCTTAAAAAAATGTCTGGTGGAAGCGGTGTAATGGGCGTAGGAAAAAGTAATGCTAAAGTGTACGTTCAAAAAGAAACCGGAGTAACCTTTAAGGATGTAGCCGGACAGGATGAGGCAAAGGAATCTTTAACAGAGATTGTTGATTTTCTTCATAATCCGCAGCGGTATGTTACAATTGGTGCAAAGTTACCCAAAGGTGCTCTATTGGTAGGACCGCCTGGAACAGGTAAAACACTTTTGGCAAAAGCTGTAGCCGGAGAAGCAAAAGTACCATTTTTCTCTCTTTCCGGTTCCGATTTTGTGGAAATGTTTGTCGGTGTTGGTGCATCCAGAGTACGTGATTTGTTTAAACAAGCTCAGCAAAATGCACCATGTATTATATTTATTGATGAGATTGATGCCATTGGAAAAAGTCGTGACAGCCGTTATGGCGGTGGAAATGATGAAAGAGAGCAGACGTTAAATCAGCTTTTGGCAGAAATGGATGGTTTTGATACTTCTAAGGGAATTTTAATATTAGCGGCAACCAATCGCCCGGAAATTTTGGATAAAGCATTGCTACGTCCGGGACGTTTTGACCGCAGAATTATTGTGGATAAACCGGATTTAAGAGGAAGAATTAACACTTTGAAGGTACATTCCAAAGATGTGAAGATGGACGATAGTGTGGATCTGGAAGCAATTGCGCTGGCCACCAGTGGCGCTGTCGGATCGGATCTTGCCAATATGATCAATGAGGCTGCTATCAATGCGGTAAAGAAGGGACGTCAGGTAGTGACACAGTCGGATTTGCTGGAAGCGGTGGAAGTGGTATTGGTTGGTAAGGAAAAGAAAGACCGTATTATGAGTTCTGAAGAACGGAGAATCGTGTCTTATCACGAAGTTGGTCATGCATTAATCAGTGCATTGCAAAAAGATGCCGAACCGGTACAAAAAATTACGATTGTACCGCGTACCATGGGAGCTTTGGGCTATGTGATGCAGACTCCGGAAGAAGAGAAATATTTAAATACAAAGAGCGAAATTCATGCTATGGTAGTCTCAGCGCTGGGAGGTCGTGCAGCAGAGGAAATTGTTTTTGGAAATGTAACGACTGGGGCAGCGAATGATATTGAAAAAGCAACGAATTATGTCAGAACTATGATTACCATGTATGGTATGTCAGATCATTTTGGATTAATGGCATTGGAGTCTGTGGAAAATCAGTATCTGGATGGAAGAAGGGTACTTAATTGTTCCGATGTCACAGCAGCAGAAATTGACCAGGAGGTTATGAGAACTCTGAAAGAGGCTTATGAAGAGGCGAAAGAATTGCTTCAGGCAAATAGAGGTGTAATGGATGAACTGGCAGAGTTTTTGATTGAAAAAGAAACCATTACTGGTAAAGAATTTATGAAGATTCTGCATGATTATCAAAATAAGGAAATGGAAGAAATGACAGATGGTCTTACTGTTTTGGAAGAAACAGCGGAACAAAAAGAACCAGATAATCATGAAGAATAAATAAGCTATTATGAAAAGGGATACTGTTTGACCGGGTAATGATTATAACTCGAGTGTTGTACAGTATCCCTGTTTTTGTGTATAATGAAAGCAAGAGAAAGCTACCAAAAGCAGAATAAAAGGAAAAGAATATGGAGTGAATGCCATGTATAAGGAAGGTTTTAATATTGAAGAAGAGTTAAAAAAATTGCCTGGAAAACCGGGTGTTTATCTGATGCATGACGAAAGTGACGAAATTATTTATGTGGGGAAGGCTATAAGCCTGAAAAACAGAGTACGGCAATACTTTCAAAGTAGCAGAGGAAAAACGGCTAAAATACAGAAAATGGTTTCGCATATCGCGTACTTTGAATATATTATTACAGATTCGGAAATGGAAGCATTGGTATTGGAATGTAATTTAATCAAAGAACATCGTCCCCGATATAATACGATGCTGATGGATGATAAAGGATATCCCTATATTCGGGTTACTGTGGAAGAGGATTATCCCAGGGTTATGCTTGCCAGAAATATGAAAAAAGATAAATCCAGATATTTTGGACCGTATACCAGTTCCGGAGCGGTAAAAGATACACTGGATTTGGTTCATAAATTGTATCAGATACGGACATGCAACAGAAATCTTCCCAGGGATATGGGGAAAGACAGACCCTGTTTGAATTATCATATTAAGCAGTGCAGTGCGCCTTGTCAGGGATATATTTCAAAAGAAGAGTATCAAGAGGGAATTCATCATGTTATTGACTTTCTGAATGGGAAATATGATACATTGCTAAAAGAGTTGGAATCACGAATGAATCATGCTTCTGAGGAATTGGAATTTGAAGAAGCCATTCGATATCGGGAATTAATTCAGAGTGTAAAGCACGTGGCACAGAAACAAAAGATTACGGATACATCGTCGCAGGAGGATCGGGACATTATTGCCATGGCAGAGGAAGGGAAAGATGCGATTGTACAAGTATTTTTTGTCAGAGAAGGGAAGTTGATCGGGAGAGATCATTTTCATCTGACTGTAGCTGAAGGCGATACAAAAGGGAGTATACTTTCCAGTTTTGTAAAACAATTTTATGCCGGAACTCCATTTATTCCAAGAGAATTGTTTTTACAGGAAGAAATGGATGATATGGATATTATCGGGGAATGGTTGAGCGCAAAGCGAGGAAAGAAAGTTGTATTGCGTGTACCGAAAAAAGGGGAAAAGGAACGTTTGGTGGAATTAGCAGCCAAGAATGCACAAATGGTTTTGCAGCAGGATAGAGAAAAAATTAAAAGGGAAGAAGTACGTACTATAGGGGCATTAAAGCAAATTGCGGGATGGCTCTGTATTCCGGATTTAAAACGAATAGAAGCATATGATATTTCAAATATCAGTGGATTTCAGTCTGTCGGATCCATGATTGTATTTGAGAACGGAAAACCCAAAAGAAACGATTACAGAAAATTTCGCATAAAATGGGTTCAGGGAGCAAATGATTATGCATCTATGGAAGAGATTTTGACACGAAGATTTCAGCATGGCATAGAAGAAAAAGAGGAATTGGGAAAAGATAATCACGATGTGGGAAGTTTTACCAGATTTCCTGATTTGATCATGATGGATGGCGGACGCGGTCAGGTAAATGTGGCACTGGAAGTTTTAGCCCGTTTGGAAATTACAATTCCGGTTTGCGGAATGGTAAAGGATGACCATCATCGAACGAGAGGGATATTTTTTCATAATAAGGAGATTCCGATTGATAGACATAGTGAAGGCTTTCATTTGATTACACGGATTCAGGATGAAGCACATCGATTTGCCATAGAATATCATCGGAGTCTGAGGGCAAAAGGAACGGTTCATTCCGTTTTAGATGATATACCGGGAATAGGGCCCAAGAGAAGAAAAGCACTGATGAAAGCATTTTCCAGCCTGGAAGAAATGAAAACAGCAGATGTGGAACAGCTGCGTTGTATAGATGGAATGAATGAATCCAGCGCCCGATCGGTGTATGATTTTTTTCATTCATCTGACAAAAGGAACGTGTGATGCTAAAAGAGTTTGGATGTAAGAGAAAGGTATTTTCCAAACTCCTCTTTACAGATAAGCTATCTCTTGTTAAAATAACAAATAAAGATGAGAAAAGTGATTTGGTATCATTCATTGAATGGACAGAACAGTTCATAAGAAAAGGAACGGGAGGAACAATTATGAGTGGAGTATCCATTACGGCTTTAATCAATAAAATGCATTTGCGACTTTTAAACAGTCAGATTAATACAGATAAAATCAAACTTATTCATCCGGATATCAATCGTCCGGCACTGCAGTTGTCAGGATTTTATGATCATTTTGATAATGAACGTGTTCAGATTATTGGGCATGTAGAATATGCATATATAAATCAGATGGATCAGGACAGAAGAATTGAGATGTATGAGAAGTTGCTGAGCAGCAAGATTCCTTGTATTGTTTACAGCAGCAATATGGAGCCGGATGAAATGTTTTTAAAAATTGCCAGTTCGTATGGTATTCCGGTAATGGTATCAGAAAAAGCCACATCCGTTCTTATGGCAGAAATTATCCGTTGGTTGAATGTGGAGTTGGCGCCGACCATTTCCATTCACGGTGTGTTGGTGGATGTATATGGTGAAGGTGTTCTGATCATGGGAGAAAGCGGAATCGGAAAAAGTGAAGCCGCACTGGAGCTGATTAAGAGAGGACATCGTCTTGTATCGGATGATGTGGTGGAGATTCGCCGGGTAAGCGATGATACATTAGTGGGTTCAGCGCCTGGAATTACACGGCATTTTATTGAACTGCGTGGAATAGGAATCATTGATGTAAAGACTTTGTTCGGTGTAGAAAGTGTAAAAGATACGCAATCCATTGATATGGTGATTAAACTGGAGGATTGGAGCAAAGATAAGGAATACGACCGTTTGGGATTGGAAGAACAGTATACGGAATTTTTGGGAAATCGTGTGGTCTGCCATCAGATTCCGATCCGTCCTGGCCGTAATTTGGCTATTATTGTTGAATCAGCAGCTGTCAACCATAGACAGAAAAAGATGGGATATAATGCTGCCAGAGAATTGTATAATCGTGTTCAACAGAATCTGGCAAGAAGAAATGACGAAGATTAAATCAATGAAAAAAGAAGAGTCTGCGGGTAGAGGTGTTTTATACCTGCAGGCTTTTGAATTGTTTTTTGAAAATGGAGTGCAGGCATGAATATAAAAGAAATGATTGAGCAGATTGTTACAAGAGAAAATGTGCTGGAAAATGAACCGATGAAGATCCATACCACATTTCAGGCGGGGGGAAATGCCCGTTTGTTTGTGATGCCAAGGACAGAAGAGGAAACAGCAAAAGTTGTGCAGATTTGTAGAGAAAATCATGCGGAATGGGTTATACTGGGGCATGGAAGCAATCTTTTGGTTAGCGATAAAGGATATGATGGTGTTGTCATATGGCTGAAAAAATATTTAAATGGATGTTGGGCAGAAGAAAATGAAATGATTGCCCAGGCTGGAGTGATGATGCCGACAGTGGCCAGAGAAGCGTGGAAATGTGGACTTGGTGGATTGGAATTTGCTTCCGGTATTCCCGGAACAGTGGGGGGCGGAGTAACGATGAATGCCGGAGCATACGGCGGTGAAATGGCACAGGTGGTTAAAGAGGCACTGGTGTTAACAGAAGATGGAAAGTTACGGACAGTGAGTAACAAGGAGCTTCAGTTTTCATATCGCCATAGTGCAGTGCAATCAGAAAAGTGGATTGTACTGAAGGTGAGATTTTTGCTTTTTCCTAAAAATTCGGAAGACATAAAGACTCTGATGGATGATTATAATGGAAGAAGAAGAGAAAAGCAGCCATTGGAGTATGGCAGTGCCGGGAGTACATTTAAACGTCCAACCGGATATTTTGCAGGGAAATTAATTGAAGATGCTGGGTTGAAAGGATATCGGATCGGAGACGCACAAGTTTCAGAAAAACATGCCGGTTTTGTAATTAACCGCGGAAATGCCACGGCTTCAGAAATATGGAGTGTATGTAACCATGTTAAAAAAACGGTAAAAGAAAAATTCGGTGTGGATTTGGAGATGGAAGTAAAAACCATTGGTTCGTTTGAAGCATAAGCAACACGGGGGAATACAAATGAAATTTATAATTGTGACAGGAATGAGTGGAGCAGGAAAATCGACAGCATTAAAAATGCTGGAGGATATGGGCTTCTATTGTGTGGATAATTTACCAATTCCGCTTTTGGATAAATTTGCAGAATTGACATGTAACGCAAATTCTGATATAAATAAAGTCGCACTGGGAATCGATATTCGCAGTGGTCAGAAACTGGAACTTTTAGAGATGATGTTAGAACATCTATGGGATAATCACTTTTCCTATGAGATTCTTTTTTTGGACGCTACAGATGAGTGTTTGTTAAAACGCTATAAAGAAACGCGCAGAAATCATCCATTGGCAGAAGGTGGAAGGGTAGATACTGGGATTCGGAAAGAAAGAGAAAAACTGCGCTTTTTAAGAGAAGAGGCAGACTATGTTATTGATACCAGCAAACTTTTGACAAGAGAACTGCGGGTACAACTGGAAAAGATTTTTGTAGCAGGTGATAATTTTAAGAGTCTTTATGTGACCATTTTATCATTTGGATTTAAATACGGAATTCCATCGGATTCGGATCTTGTATTTGATGTGAGATTTTTGCCAAATCCATATTACTATGAGGATTTGAAGTATCATACAGGAAATGAACCTGTGGTACAGGATTATGTGATGAAATTTGAAATCAGTAAAGTTTTTTTGAAAAAACTGGAAGATATGGTGAAATTTCTGATTCCTAATTATATGGCAGAGGGTAAAAATCAGCTGGTTATCAGTATCGGCTGTACAGGAGGAAAACATCGTTCAGTTACCATTGCCAACGCCTTATATGAAAGTTTGCAAGATAATGGCGAATATGGCATAAAGATAGAACATCGAGATATTGATAAAGATTCCAAAAGACAGTAAAACTTAGGAGGATGCTATGTCATTTTCTGGTGAAGTAAAAGAAGAACTTTCCATATATTTACCGAAAGCAAGGCATTGTCAAATTGCAGAGATTGCTGCCATATTTGGAATGTGCGGTCAGCTAGAGCGAAAAAAACAGGGATATTATATCCGGATTCATACGGAAAATATTACTGTGGCAAGAAAGTGCTTTACATTATTGCAGAAAACATTTAATATAAAAGCTGATATGTGTGTGCGCAGGAATGCATATTTAAAAAAGAATCGAACATACATAATCATAGTTGCCGATCAGCATGAAGTACAGAAAATTCTGGAAACGATTAAAATAGAAGATGAAAACGGAAAAATAACAGAAAACGATAAAATTGCTGACCAAAGAATTTTGCAGAGTTCTTGTTGCAGAAGAGCATTTATACGAGGGGCGTTTTTGGCATCGGGATCCATCAGCGATCCGGAAAAATTTTATCATCTGGAGATCGTGTGTACTTCTCAGAAGAAGGCAGAACAAATGCGTGAAATTATGAATTCTTTTCCGGTGGAGGCAAAAATTGTCAGGCGTAAGAAATATTATGTCGTCTATATTAAAGAAGGAGAGCAAATTGGTGAAATGCTCCGCGTTATGGAGGCCTCCTTGGCGGTGATGAATTTAGAAAATATCCGTATTGTAAAAGAAATGAGAAATTCCATTAATCGTCAAGTAAATTGTGAAACTGCCAATATTCATAAGACGGTATCAGCTGCTATAGAGCAGATCAATGATATAAATTACATTCGTGAGTATGTCGGGTTCGATAATCTGCCGGAAAATTTACGTGAAATAGCGTTGGCACGATTGGAACGACCGGAGGCAACTCTTAAGGAACTGGGGGATTCCCTGTCACCCCCTGTCGGAAAATCAGGTGTAAACCACCGCTTAAGAAAACTAAAGATGATTGCAGACAAAAGCAGGGAAAAGAAGGAGGAAGATTTATGATTTCTAAGACAGTTACCGTAGCTATTCCGTCTGGAATTGAACACAGTCCTGTGGCTATGTTGGTACAGGTTGCCAGCCAGTATGATAGCTCTATTTATCTGGAATGTGGGTCAAAAAAAGTAAATGCAAAAAGCATTATGGGTATGATGACAATGGGATTCAACAGGGGAGAGCAGATTAAAATTTATGCTGAAGGAAATGATGAGGACAATGCACTCAAAAAAATGGAGCAGTTTTTGTCTGGTCAGAAATAAATGATGAAAAAGCCGTTACTTTTCTTGAAGAGTGTTTCAGAGATTCTGATACTTATCAAGAAAGTGACGGCTTTCTATTTTGGAGGAAGCTGTGGATTTATTTGATTATATGAGACAAAATGCCATGGAGACGGAATCGCCTCTGGCTTCACGGATGCGTCCGACCACGCTGGATGAGGTTGTGGGACAGCGTCATATTATTGGAAAAGGAAAACTCTTATATCGGGCAATAAAGGCGGATAAATTGAGTTCGGTTATCTTTTACGGACCGCCGGGAACAGGTAAAACCACATTGGCAAAGGTGATTGCTAACACGACAAGTGCGGCATTTTTGCAAATTAATGCGACGGTTGCCGGAAAAAAAGATATGGAAGAGGTTGTGGAAAAAGCCAAAAATAATATGGGAATGTATCAAAAAAAGACCATATTATTTGTAGACGAGATTCATCGTTTTAATAAAGGTCAGCAGGATTATCTTCTTCCGTTTGTTGAGGACGGAACATTAATTTTAATTGGAGCCACAACGGAAAACCCGTATTTTGAGGTGAACGGAGCTCTTTTGTCCCGTTCTGTCATTTTTGAATTAAAGGCATTGGAAAAGCAGGATATAAAAGAGCTTATTATAAGAGCTGTTTCCGATGTGGTAAAAGGAATGGGAAGTTACAAAGCTGTGGTGGAAGAAGATGCTTTGGAATTTTTGAGTGATGTGGCGAACGGAGATGCCAGAGCTGCTCTGAATGCTATAGAGCTGGGAATTTTAACAACAGAACGGGGAAGTGACGGAAAAATTCACATTACCATGGATGTGGCTCAGGAATGCATTCAAAAGAGAGCGGTCCGATATGATAAAAGCGGAGACAACCATTATGATACCGTGAGTGCATTTATTAAAAGTATGAGGGGATCGGATCCCAATGCTGCGGTATACTATCTTGCAAGAATGTTGTATGCGGGAGAAGATATTAAATTTATTGCCCGACGAATTATGATTTGTGCTTCGGAGGATGTCGGAAATGCGGATCCGCAGGCTTTAGTAGTTGCGGTGGCGGCAGCCCAGGCGGTGGAACGTCTTGGTATGCCGGAAGCCAGAATTGTTTTATCCCAAGCAGTTACCTATGTGGCATCAGCCCCTAAAAGTAACGCAGCCTACGTAGCGGTGGATGAAGCAATGGAATGGATGAACGCAGAACGTACAGCAATGATCCCACCTTATTTGCAGGATTCTCATTATAAAGGAGCTGCTAAACTGGGACATGGTGTTGGGTATAAATATGCGCATGATTATCCGTATCATTATGTGAAGCAGCAATATTTGCCCTATGGAATGGAAGACAAGGTTTTTTACCGGCCCACCCAAAATGGCTATGAAAAAAATATTTCTGAGTATTTGGAGTTTATTAAGCGTTTGGCAGATGAACAACAAGACAAAACGGATAATTAGGATTTGCAGTTGAAAAATAGGTGGAAACTGTTATAATCATATCAGAATATGGTAGGGAAAAGGATAAGGAGTGCAGAAAAATGAAACTACTGGCATATAGTGTGCGTGAGGATGAGAGAAAATTTTTTGAGGTATATGGCAAAAAATATGGGATAGAAGTAGTGATGAAAAAGGAAGCTCCTAGTCTGGCAAATGCCGATCATATGGAAGGATGCAACTGCGTCAGTGTTATCACAACACCAGTGAATAGAGACTTGATCTGCCAGTGGAAAAAAGCGGGAATAAGACATATTTCCACAAGAACAGTGGGATTTGATCATATAGACTGTGAGGCGGCAAAAGAAATGGGAATAACGGTCAGCAACGTGTCATATTCACCTTATAGTGTCGCAGATTATACGGTTATGTTGATCTTAATGGCAGTCAGAAAAATGGGTATTATCATGAAACGTTATATGGTACAGGATTTTGGTCTCAAAGATGTTCAGGGGCGGGAAATCCGTAATCTGACAATTGGTGTTGTGGGTACAGGAAAAATCGGAGAAACTGTTATCAGTCATCTGAAAGGATTCGGATGTAAGATATATGCGTATGATTTGTATGAAAAAGATCATGTAAAGGACATGGCAGAGTATGTATCGCTGGAAACGCTATTGCAACAGTCCGACATCATTACGCTTCATGCGCCGTCTACCAGAGAATCCTATCATATGATCAATCGCGACAGTATTGCGCAGATGAAAGATGGCGTAATTTTAGTGAATACAGCTAGAGGATCGTTGATTGACACGGAAGCTTTGATTGAAGGGCTGGAATCTGGGAAAGTAGGTGCGGCAGCACTGGATGTTTTGGAAGATGAACAGCGTATTTATTATAAGGATTATAAAAGTACGAATATTCATCATCGGCAGATGGCTGTACTTGCCAATACACCGGGGGTTATTATGACGCCACATACTGCTTTCTTTACTGATCAGGCAGTGAGTGATATGGTGGAGTATTCCATACGCAGCTGTAAAAATGGACTGGAAGGTATAGAAGATCCATTTCAAATAAAAATCTAAATATCTGGATCTTAAAGAAAAAGATGGATCACATATATGAATGGAGGAGTTAATCATGATTAATGAAAGAATAGAATCACTTCGTCGGGAAATGGAAAAACGCCATATGGATATTTATATGGTTCCAACAGCTGATTTTCACGAATCAGAGTATGTAGGGGAATATTTTAAGGCGAGAAGATTTATTACAGGATTTACCGGATCCGCAGGTGTGGCGGTTATCACAAAAACAGAATCGGGATTATGGACAGACGGACGTTATTTTATTCAGGCTGCCAACCAGTTAAAGAATAGTGAAGTAAAATTGTATAAAATGGGTGTGGAAGGTGTTCCCACTGTGGAAGAATTTATTGAAGAAAAATTACCGGAAAACGGCTGCCTGGGATTTGACGGCAGAGTGGTAAATACAGCGCAGGGACAAAAACTGGAGTCAATTGTTAAGGATAAAAACGGTACGATGAAAGTTGAGGAAGATTTGATTGATTCTATTTGGGAAGACAGGCCGTCTTTATCTAAAGAACCAGCATGGCTTTTGGATGAACGCTATGCCGGAGAATCCGTTATCAGCAAAATGACGCGTGTCAGAGAAGAAATGAAAAAGGCAGGTGCGGATACGCATGTATTAACATCACTGGATGATATTGCCTGGTTGTTTAATATTCGGGGAAATGATGCTACACATTTTCCAATTGTACTTTCCTTTGTAATTTTAACGCTGAAGGATGCAGAATTTTTTGTGAATGAAGAAGTACTCAGTGAAGAGATACGGAAGACTTTTGCAGAATATGGTGTTACCATCCGTAAATATGAAGAAATTTATGATGCAGTAAAGGCATTTTCCGCAAACAGCCATGTATGGATTGACTGCAATAAAGTAAATTACCGAATAAAAAATAGTATTCCGGAAGGTGTGGAAATCATTAATCGTTCCAATCCGACTCTTCTTATGAAGGCTGTGAAAAATAAAACGGAAATTGAAAATATCAGAAAAGCTCATGTAAAAGATGGGGTAGCATTTACAAAATATATGTATTGGCTGAAAACAAATGTTGGAAAAATCCCAATGACTGAAATTACCACATCGGACTATCTGGAGGATAGAAGAAAAGAGCAGGAAAACTTTTTGGATTTAAGTTTCGATACGATCAGCGCATATCAGGCAAATGGGGCAATGATGCATTACAGTGCAACAAAAGAAAGTTGTGCTGAATTAAAGCCCGAAGGATTTTTGCTGGTGGATTCCGGTGCCCATTATTTGGAGGGATCTACAGATATTACCAGAACGATGGCTCTAGGACCTATTACAGAAAAGCAGAAAGAATATTTCACAATAGTATTGCGGAGTAACTTAAATTTGGCTGCGGCAAAATTCTTATACGGATGCAGTGGGCTGAATTTGGATATTTTAAGCCGTGGTCCATTATGGGATCTGGGGTTGGATTATCGATGCGGCACAGGACATGGAATCGGATATTTGTTAAATGTCCATGAAGCACCCAATGGATTCCGTTGGAAGCATGTGCCGGAGAGAAATGACGGTGCGGTTCTGGAAGCCGGAATGGTTACGACAGACGAACCCGGGGTTTATCTGGAAGGTGAATTTGGTATTCGTACAGAGAACGAACTGATCTGTGTGGAAGATGAAAAAAATGAATATGGACAGTTTATGAGCTTTGAAACGGTTACCTATGCGCCTATTGACCTGGATGCCGTTGATCCGGAAGCTATGACAAAAAAAGAAAGAAAATTATTAAATGATTATCATAAGATGGTTTATGAAAAAATTTCCCCGTATCTGGAAGAGGAAGAAAAAGAGTGGCTGAAAAAATATACCAGGGAAATTTAATGGTGTTTAACTATCATCCGGCCATGGAAACAGTAAATCTGTTTTTGCTGCGGCTGTTTGTGATAGAGTGCAGATTTGAGAAAATTTGCGGGATAAGGATAAAACATATCCTAAAAATAAAATGAAAGTTGTGGAGGCAGACATGGAAAGAGAAAATGTTTGGAAAAGCTACGATGAAGCTGCGTTAAAGGAATTGACCAGCTTAAATGAAGGCTATAAGGCTTATATTACAGAAGGTAAAACAGAAAGAAAATGTGTTAAGGAGACAATTCGCCAGGCAAAAGCAGCCGGATACCGTGATTTAGATGAAGTAATAAAAAATGGTGAAACTTTGACAGCAGGTGACTGTGTTTATGCGCAGATCATGGGAAAAGCCATTGCATTATTTAAAATCGGAAAACGTCCTTTGACAGAGGGAATGAATATTCTTGGTGCACATATTGATTCTCCGAGAATTGATATTAAGCAAAATCCTCTTTATGAAGATACCGATATGGCGTTATTGGATACACACTATTACGGTGGTATTAAAAAATATCAGTGGGTAACACTTCCTCTGGCAATTCACGGAGTTATCGTGAAGAAAGATGGCACAGTTGTGGATGTGGAAATAGGCGAAAAGGAAGAGGATCCGGTAGTAGGTATTACAGACTTATTGATTCACTTATCAGCAGATCAGATGGAGAAAAAAGCCCGCACCGTGATTGAGGGAGAAGATCTGAATGTTTTGGTGGGAAGCAAGCCACTTCAGGGAGAAGAAAAAGATGCTGTGAAAGCACAGATTTTAAAATTCTTGAAGGATACATACGGAGTTGAAGAAGAAGATTTCCTTTCAGCAGAATTGGAAGTGGTTCCGGCAGGAAAGGCAAGAGATTTTGGATTTGACAGAAGTATGGTAATTGGTTATGGACAGGATGACCGTGTATGTGCATATACATCCATGAAGGCTTTACTGGAAGTGGGTGAACTGGAGCGTACCGGTGTATGCCTTCTGGTCGATAAAGAAGAAATCGGAAGTGTGGGAGCTACCGGTATGGATTCCAACTTTTTTGAGAATGTGGTGGCAGAACTTCTGGATCGAATGGGAATGTACAGTGGCTTAAATGTACGCCGGACACTGAAAAATTCTAAGATGCTTTCTTCTGATGTCAGTGCTGCCTTTGATCCTAATTATCCTTCTGTGATGGAGAAGAAAAATGCTGCTTATTTTGGAAAAGGACTGACCTTCAATAAGTTTACTGGACGAGGAGGAAAAAGTGGTTCCAATGATGCGAATCCGGAATATATTGCGGAAATCCGGAATATTATGGAAAAGCATCATGTAGCATTTCAGACAGCAGAGCTGGGTAAGGTTGATCAGGGCGGCGGCGGAACAATCGCATATATTTCAGCACGCTATGGAATGCAGGTAATTGACAGCGGTGTTCCGGTATTATCTATGCATGCACCATGGGAGATTTGCAGTAAGGCGGATATTTATGAAGCAAAGAAAGGTTATGTAGCATTCCTTTTGGAAGCATAAAGATACTAAAAAATGTAATAGAGAAGAGATAATATAAAAAACAGCGTAGCAGCTTTTTGGGCAGCTATGCTGTTTTTTATATTATCTCTTTTTCAAAGTTCCAAATCGAATGCAGGAAAGGATGAGAGCCAATATGGTAATAAGAATGGAAACAGGAAACCAGGGAAACCAATCAATCTGGCTGGAATAGATACCTGTGGCAGCCTTTCCATATTGAATCATGAGCAGATAAAAAGGATAACTCATAGGGTAAGCAAACCAGAGTTTTGTATTGATGATCAAAACAGATGGAACAATAGAAGCAAGTCCCAGACCGACAGAAAAAATCGGTGTTTTTACAAGAACGGAAAGCATCCAGAACACGGCTGCCATGGGAATGGCTGCAAGATAAAGCGTAAGTACATTTGTGCAGACAAACAAGGGATTTAAAACAAAATTGTAATCTTGAAGTTGTGATGCAATGATCGCACTGGCATAATAAGTAATGATGCAAAATAGCATTTGTAGGATAGTAAGCAATACAAGCACTATAAATTTTGCAAGGCATAAGCGGATTGTACTTACAGGAAGGGATAACATTTTAAGAATTCCGTTCTGGCTTTGTTCTGTTTGGGTGAGAAGAACGGTGGCAATGACCAATGTGGCCGGAATCATAAACCAGGTCATACCCATAAAACCCTGGATGAAGAAATTGTTTTCTGGTGTGATTGGAATATCGTGTACATCAAAATTCATTGATGCATTTACGATGCTTGGAATCCACATTATGATAACAGGTATAATCAGGATAAGTAAAATTTTGGAACGACGGATTTTCTTCAGTTCTATGAAAAGCAGAGATAAAAACTTCATGTAAAGGACCTCCTTGTTTTCAGGTATAAGACTTCTGCCAGATAAAATAATACCGTTTGAATGATACATGACATACAGAAAAATTGTGTATGAGAATTTTCATCTACTACGGCCAAGGTTTGATAGGGTGAACAAAAGGGAAACAGGCTCACGACAAAATTATCCTGAGGAAAGATGGATACTGTAAAAACCATTATTATGCCAATACCCAATGAGATCCACATGTTTTTGCACACAGAAGATAGAAACAACATAAGCATAGCGGTGGGAAGGAAAATTAACCACTGAAAACCAGTATTTTTCAGTATGCTTATAAAATCAAAAGAGGCATTGGGAAACCAATGGAGTGCACAGCCCACCAGAACAGTGATCTGTGAAAAAATAATACCTGCCAATAGCAAAGCAGTTATAAGAAATTTGCTGAAGAACAGATGAATACTGTTTACTGGCAGAGTGACCATTTTCAGCATACCGCTATTAGCGTATTCGGTATGATACATAATGCATGCTCCGCAGATGACGATTAATATATTAAACATTGTCATCATTTTCCAGTTGGCATTTATCAAAATTACGTAGGGGTTACCCGGAAGGCTGGTAAAAGTTTCTGCCCGCACGAGCATATGAATAATAGGAAAAATACAAGAAATTATTCCACTTAAAAGAAAGGCAGCAAGATATCCGGTATGTTTTATTTTTTTTGCTTCTAATAAGAATAGCATGCTTACCATCCTTTCTGTTGATTGTCAGCATCAATCATAGCTAAGAAAGTATCTTCCAGATTATTAGCGGAATATCCGGCAGTACGTGCCCGCATCCGTAATTCGTCCAGTGTTCCTTCAAAAAGTAAATGACCATGATTTAGAATCCCAATATCATCTGCCATTCGTTCGATTTCCGGTAAAAGATGAGAAGAAACAAGAACGGTACAATTATATTTTTGAGGAAGGGATTTGATTAATGTACGAATTTCATGGATACCCACAGGATCCAGTCCATTTGTGGGTTCATCTAAAATCAGAATCGGCGGCTGGCCAATTAATGCACCAGCGAGTCCCAGACGCTGTTTCATTCCCAGAGAATATTTTTTTGCAAGTTTTTTTCTATATGGAATCAGTCCTACCATTTCCAGAGCATCGTTTATACTGCTTTGGGGTAACCCCAGTATTTTTCGGATAATATCCAAATTTTCTTCACCGGTCAGATTTCCATAAAAAGCCGGTGATTCAATAAATGATCCTATTTCTTTTAGAATGGAAATGCGGTCTTGGGGATATTTTTTTTGATTAATGGTAAAGCTGCCAGATGTGGGATATGTTAATCCCAGAAGCATTTTCATGGTGGTGGATTTTCCAGCACCATTGGGCCCCAAAAACCCATAAACGCGGCCTTTCTGGATATGTAGGTTCAGGTTGGAGACAGCTGTAAAGTCGCCGTAGACTTTGGTTAGATTATGCGTTTCAATCATATTCATTGGTGATTCTCCTTTCTTTTGATGATTCCAGTATAAACGTATCACCTTGTGATAACTTTATTGTTACTTTACATTTACCTTACATTTCATGGTGGCATGAGAAAATAAAATTGGGATATGGTATACTTTATGAGAACACTGGAAATCAAGTGAGAAAAAAAGCGTGGGATTTCCGTGGAAATCATGAAAAATGAAGAGAAATCTTGGTATGATGGGAACATGGAGGAAGAAAATATGGAGCTTACTTTTTTGACACATAAAAAAATCCTTCTGGTGGACGATGAGAAGGAGATTTTAAATATGGTTTCTTCTTTCTTGAAAGAAGACGGTTTTTCAGAAATTCAGACAGCAGAAACGGTGACACAGGCACTTACTATTTTAAAGGAGTGGAAACCGGATTTTGCCATTTTGGATGTGATGCTTCCGGATGGTGACGGCTTTTCTCTTTTAAAACAGATGCGTAACTATACACAAATTCCCGTTTTGTTTTTAACTGCCCGCGGAGAGGATGAGGATCGATTAAACGGTTTGGGGTTAGGAGCGGATGATTATTTGGTGAAACCTTTTTTGCCAAAAGAATTGTTATTGCGGACAGAAATTATATTGAGAAGGTATTATAAAGAGGAGAATCCATTGGTACAGCTTGCTGACAGCAAAATTGATTTTGAACGTGCCCAAGTGTGGAAACAGGGAAAGAAACTTCCTTTAACTGCTAAGGAATATGATATTTTACAGGCGCTTTATCGGAATGCAGGCAGAATTGTGACCATTGATCAATTGTGCGAAGCTGCGTGGGGAGAAAATCCTTATGGGTATGAGAATAGTCTGATGGCGCATATTCGCCGGATTCGGGAAAAAATTGAAGAAAATCCATCTAAGCCGGTATCGCTTATAACGGTAAAAGGGTTGGGATATAAATTGGTGTTGAGGTGATTGTAATGAACAGTACATTTCGATTAATTCGACGATTTATAAAAATCCTTCTGTTTTCCGTCGCTGGAATGTTTTTGCTTAATGTGATTTTGTTTCTGATCTTTAGTTACAGAGGAGTTTCCAATGCCGGAGGATGGGAAGCCGCAAAAAAGTTGAGTATTGAATTGCAGAAAACGGATTCCGGATATTTTTTATCAAAAAGCGGACAGGATATTCTGACGGAACGACAGGCATGGGCAATTCTGATTGAAGACGGAACCGGAAATGTTATATGGAAAAGTGATAACCTTCCCGACAATATTCCTCTTCATTATACGGCAGCGGAAATTTCATATTGTACCCGGGGATATATTGCGGATTTTCCTACCGTAACCGCTTCTCATGGAGATGATTTGATCATTGTCGGATATCCTAAAAAGATGTATTGGAAGCATATGACTCCAACATTTGATTATGAATTGATTGCACATGTACCCCAAATGTTTTTGATCTTTTTGGGTGTGAATCTTTTGGTGGTTTTTCTTATTTATTGGATTTCTGTAAGCGGAATTATTCGTTCTGTAAAACCTATCGTAACGGGTATTGGGGAACTTCCAGAAGGGAAAAATGTTTATGTCAAAGAAAAAGGCCTGCTTTCTGATTTGGCATCGGCTATCAATCGGGTATCGGAAAAACTGATGTGCCAGGAACGAGAACTAAAGAAAAAGGAAAGAGCCAGGGCTGATTGGATTTCGGGAGTTTCCCATGATATTCGAACGCCTCTTTCCATGGTAATGGGATATGCCGGTCAAATGGAAGAAGATTTGGAACTTTCTGAGAAAAATAGGAAAAAGGCAGCAATCATTCGGCAGCAAAGTATAAGAATGAAAAACCTTGTTAACGATTTGAATCTTGCATCAAAACTAGAATATCACATGCAGCCTATCCATCCCCAACCGGTGAATCTGGTAGCTGTTGCCAGACAATGTGTGGTGGATTATATGAATTTAGGATTTGATTCACAGTATCCCATTTCCTGGGAAACAAGGGAAAATCTTACCGCCTGTGTGATTGAAGGAGATAAAGAATTGCTTCGGCGCGCTGTAAGCAATTTAATGGATAATTCCATTACTCATAATCCCAATGGATGCCATATTACAGTTTCTGTAACGGAAACACAAAAAAATTTTTGTATTTTTGTGGAAGATGACGGACAAGGTGTAACAGAAGAAAAACTGGATGCCATAAAACATACGCCTCATTATATGATGAGCGATAACGGAATAAAAGAGCCGCGTCATGGATTGGGGCTTCTTATTGTTCAACAGATTGTGACGGCACATAAAGGAAAAGTGATGTTTGCCCATGGAAAAAAAGGTGGTTTTTCGGTACAGCTTTGTTTTTCAAAGGTAACAAGTGAATAGATTTGTTCTCGGTAAATAGGATGGGGGATCAGCGATAAAATCAAAAGATGTTTTTTCTATAAAATTTGACAGAATCTGACATAGAAGCAAGAAAATTGCGATTAAATACTAATGCAAAGTTTTCATATTCACGATAATCTATACGTATATTGGATTGAACACCTGATGAGAACGGGTGGATTCATATAAGTAAGCCATTGGAAGGAGAAATACTATGTCAGAAAAAATGATTGAAAACAACCGGGTAAGTGTAATTGGGGAAGTGATTTCTGAATTTACGTTTAGTCATGAGGTATTTGGAGAGGGATTTTACATATTAGAGTTGGCGGTAAATCGTCTCAGCGACCAGGTAGATATTATTCCTCTTATGATATCAGAGCGTTTGATTGATGTACATGCGGATTACAGAGGAAAGACAATGGAAGCGATCGGACAATTTCGTTCGTATAATCGTCATGAGGGCTTAAAAAACCGTTTGGTACTTTCTATTTTTGTAAGAGAATTTACATTTATGGAATCATTCACGGATTACACGAAAACAAATCAGATTTTTTTAGATGGATTTATATGCAAGGAACCCATCTATAGAAAAACACCTCTGGGAAGAGAAATTGCTGATTTATTGGTTGCAGTCAATCGCCCATATGGCAAATCCGATTATATCCCATGTATTGCCTGGGGAAGAAATGCCAGATATGCTTCGCAGTTTCCTGTTGGGAGCCGATTGAAAATATGGGGAAGAGTGCAAAGCAGGGAGTATACGAAAAGAATCAGTGAAACCGAAACTGAAAAAAGGATTGCCTATGAAGTTTCGGTCAGTAAGTTGGAAGATATGATTCCGGAAGAAGCATAAATACATAAGTATGAATAGAAAGCGGAATTTCGCGTTGACACTGAATAGTGGGTGGTGTATACTTTAAGAAAAAAGTGAAAAGGGCAAGTTATGTAAAAGGTAGAGGTCGCGTGGTTGATGAGTAATCTGTTGGATATGAGTCGGCATAGAGGAAAGCAGATGAAAGGCGAAACGCCGAAAACAGGGCAGAACCGGTAAAATGTCTTGTTTGGGCATATGGTGAATAATCATATGACTGTCATCTATAGATAGATGGAGGGCTACTTAAAGAAAACAGGAATCTTTAAGAGCCGACATTTGTTGGCTCTTTTTCACGTAAAATTGGAGGGATTCATATGGCTATATTTAAAGGCGCAGGAGTGGCTATTATCACACCATTCACAGAAGACAACCAGGTAAATTATGAAGAACTTGGAAAAATCATTGATGACCAGATAGCAAATGGTACCGATGCCATTATCATCTGTGGAACGACAGGAGAATCGGCTACATTATCCCATGATGAACATGATGCTTGTATCCAGTTTGCTGTGAAACATACAGCAGGACGTGTACCTGTTATTGCGGGTACAGGATCCAATAGTACAGCAGAAGCGATCCGTTTATCCGTTCATGCACAGGAGGCAGGTGCCGATGCCCTTCTTCTTGTAACGCCGTATTATAATAAAGCAACACAAAACGGATTGATTGCTCATTATACAGAAATTGCCAATCAAGTAAGTATTCCGATTATTATGTATAATGTACCATCCAGAACAGGGGTAAATATTGAACCGGAGACGGCAGTATATCTGGCTAAAAATGTAAAAAATATTGTAGGTATTAAAGAAGCCAGCGGAAATATTTCTCAGGTGGCAAAGTTGGCGGCATTGGCAGATGGATGTCTGGATATATATTCCGGAAATGACGATCAGATTGTACCTTTGCTGGCATTAGGAGGAATTGGTGTTATTTCGGTACTTTCTAATGTGGCTCCTCGAATGACACATGATATGGTGATTTCTTATTTGGAGGGTGATGTGGAAAAGAGCAGAAGAATGCAGCTGGATGCAATTGATCTTTGCAATGCACTCTTCTGTGAAGTAAATCCGATTCCGGTAAAGGCAGCCATGAAACTGCAGGGTTGGAATGCAGGAAAACTTCGTTCGCCGTTATCTGAAATATCTCCGAGTCACTTGGAATTGTTAAAGGGTGCTATGGAAAAGGCTGGAATATTATAAGAGATAAAAATGGAAGCGGATGAAAAATCCGCTTTCCTTTTCGGATGAAAAAGAGAAAAACAAAAAGAAAAGGAGAGCAAAATGGTACGAGTTGTGATAAACGGATGCAATGGAAAAATGGGAAAGATGCTGGATGAAGTAATTGCTTCCATGGAGGATGTTGTGATTGTGGCAGGTGTGGATGTGGAAGATCAGGGAATGTATTCCTATCCTGTGTATTCATCAATTGAACAATGTCAGCAGGAAGTGGATGCTGTGATTGATTTTACGATTGCAAAGATTACCGATCAGGTATTGGATGCATGTGTTGCAAAAGGATACCCCTTGGTTTTATGTACAACGGGATTATCATCGGAACAGCTGGAACATGTGAGACAGGCATCGGCTCATATTCCCATTGTGCAGTCATACAATATGTCTTTGGGAATCAATACTTTAGTTAAACTTTTGAAGGCAGCAGCACCTGTTTTAAGTGAAGCGGGATTTGATATTGAACTGGTGGAAAAACATCACAATCAGAAAATTGATGCGCCCAGTGGAACAGCGCTTCTGCTGGCTGATGCTGTTAATGAAGCATGTGACAACCAATATTATTACAGATATGACCGTTCTTCAATCCGCAGTAAACGGGATGGAAAAGAAATAGGAATCAGTTCCGTAAGAGGAGGAACAATCGTAGGGGAACATGAAGTGATTTTTGCCGGAACAGACGAAGTGATAGAGTTAAAGCATCAGGCATTTTCAAAAGCTGTTTTTGCTAAAGGTGCGGTGCAGGCGGCAAAATTTTTAAAAGGAAAAACTTCAGGTGTTTACACAATGCAGGATGTGATCCAGTAAAAAAAATCTCTGGCTATATTGAGCCAGAGATTTTTTTGCAAGGCAATTTTTAATCCGCCTTGTGCAACAGATAATAAAAGAAAAATTAGCAGCCGCAGCCACATCCGCCGCCAAAGTTGCCGAAGTTACCCAAGCTGTTTCCGCCACCGCAGAAGCAAGACAATAAGAGGATCCAAATTAAAAGATCACAGCATCCGTTGCCGCTGTCTCCGCATCCATCATGACTGGAACCAAATCCGCCACAGCAGAAAAGGATCAGTAACAGGAAAATACAGTTACCTCCGCCGCTTCTTTCACATCCGCATCCACCACAATTTGTAGCCGCTAAATCACTCATGTTGTTACCTCCATAGGTTTTGATTATGTTTACACTGTATATTATGAGGGGATATCAGATGTGTGCATTTTTTTTCTTCTTTTTTTCATTTTTTCCTGAACAGATGCAAAATCTTCTTTGGAAATAATGGCTTCATGGGTATCCGGAATGATGATCCAGCGCTCTTTGGGCATATGAATCATTTTTTTGCTTTTATAACTGATTTTTTGTTCTTTTCCCTGAACCAGGCATCCGGTATAAGTAGGGTTTTTCAGAATTCGTTTTATGGTATTCAGACTCCAGATATGTTTCTTTTCCTGGGGTTTGTTGGTATAGGGAGCACAAAAAAGCAGACCTTGGGAACGCTTATATTCTGTAGGTGTAGGGATATGGCATTCAGTCAAATGTCTGGCAATGGCACTGACTCCATAGCCATTCAGATACAGAGAATAGATACGACGAACAATGGCGGCGGCATCATCATCGACTATGAGCTGATGTCTGTTTTCAGGATTTTTCTTATATCCGTAGCAGGCAAAAGAACCGATAAATTGCCCATTTTCCATTTTTTTGTGAAGGACAGCACGGATATTTTCGGATAAGTCTTCACAATACCACTCATTTATTAAACCGTTTATTTGGCGGGCTTTTTTATTACGCCTTTCATCTGTATCTACACCATCTACCACACCGATAAATCGAATGCCCCAAAGAGGAAATAAATTGTGTAAATAGCGTTCAACCAGTTCCATATCCCGCGTAAAACGGGATTGCGTTTTGCAAAGAATTACTTGAAAACGTCCGCATTTTGCATCTTCAATCATTCGTTTAAAGGCAGGACGGTTTCGGTCTAATCCAGAGTAATCTTCATCTACGTAAATTGCATATAATTCATAATGATGGGATTTCATATAATCAGTAAGTAAAAGTTGCTGATTCAAAATACTTTCACTGGTGTTTTTGGTAGTGTCTTTATCTTCATCTTCTACAGATAAACGGCAGTAGATTGCAGCTTTCATAGCAAAGTCCTTTCAAATCTTATCATAATTAGTATATGAGGGAAAAAGAAAATGGGAAGGAAGCAATTGCGTCAAATCCGTTGGTATGATAGACTTATTAAAAGAAACAGTTGATAAAAGTGAGGAGTGAAAAAATTGGAAAAGTCAGCAGAACATTCATTGACGGAACAGGTTCATATTGTGATGAGCGAAGATATCAATGGAGCAGGCCGGTTATTTGGAGGACGGTTGGTGGAATGGCTGGATGAAGTGGCAGGAATCGTAGGACTGCGTCATTCAGGACACAATGTCACTACGGCAGCCATAGAAAATCTTCAATTTAAAGAAGGTGCTTATATTGGAGAAATAATCGTATTGATCGGCCGGGTTGTATATACAGGAAGAACTTCTATGGAGGTACGTATTGATACTTATCGGGAAGAATTAACCGGTATGAGGTATCCGATCAATCGTGCTTATTTTACTATGGTGGCATTGGATTCAAAAGATCGGCCGGTTGAGGTACCTACTTTGAAAGTTACGACGGAAGCGGAGCGGGCAGAATGGGAATATGCCATTGCCAGAAGAGAGAGCAGGAAAAAAAGAAAAGAAGAAGGCTTTATAGTATAAGAGGCAAAGTCGGAAAGGAAAAACATGCCGCCAGTATATTTATTAATTAAACCATCATCGGGGATGTGTAATCTTCGATGTAAGTATTGTTTTTATAATGATGTGACAAAGAACAGGCAGGAGGAATCCTATGGTTTTATGTCGGAAGAAACCATGGAAAATGTCATAAAAAAAGCATTGGAAGCTGCCCAGGGAAGCTGTACCATAGCATTTCAGGGGGGAGAGCCGACATTAATTGGCTTACCATTTTACCAGAAAGTTGTGGAGATGCAGAAAAAATATAACAGACATAATATTCCTGTTTATAATGCCATTCAAACAAATGGATACAGGCTTTCAGAAGAATGGGCTGATTTTTTTCATAAGAACAAATTTTTGGTAGGAATTTCTGTGGATGGAACCATTCATACCCATGATTATTACCGAAAAAGTGCTTCGGGGAAAGATACATTTTTGGAAATAATGAAAACAGTGGATTTATTCAATAAACATCAAGTGGATTATAATATCCTGACGGTTGTGAATAAAAAAACAGCAGCTTCTTTGGATAAAATTTATCGTTATTATCGGAAAATGGGATTTGATTTTCAACAGTATATTCCTTGTCTGGATCCTTTGGGTAAGCCATCAGGTGAAAGCGAGTATTCCCTTTCGCCAAAAGCATATGGAGAATTTTTGTGCCGCTTATTTGATTTATGGTATGATGATTATAGAAATGGTCATATTGTGCATATCCGTCAGTTTGAAAATTATTTATCCATTCTGCTGACCGGAAGGGCAGAATCCTGTGATATGAACGGATTTTGCAGCATACAAAATGTGGTTGAAGCCAATGGAGATGTATATCCCTGCGATTTCTTTGTGCTGGATGAGTATCGGTTGGGAAATCTGAATACCGAGAGTTTGGAAGAGATCCGTACCTGTGACAGGGCACGCAAGTTTATAGAACGATCGCTTGAAAAGCCAGAACGCTGTCAAGCATG
Source organism: Lachnospiraceae bacterium (assembly GCA_026169045.1). Classification (GTDB taxonomy): domain Bacteria; phylum Bacillota; class Clostridia; order Lachnospirales; family Lachnospiraceae; genus Fimimorpha. Next base: position 27,472 of record JAPFDH010000118.1, read on the forward strand.
TCAATATCGTAATATATGCCGTGGGGGCTGTTATCGCCACAGAATCATGACAGATATGCCTGGAAACATTGATTATTTCTGCGAATCGTATCATATGTTCTTTGGGCATTGTCTGGATCGTATGATACAGATCGCAAGAACATTATGAAAACTTAAAAAAAAGATTGACGAAGCTGAAAAAACTGATTATAATGAGTTTAATGTTTTGGAAGAACATGTATGGCTGTGATGGGAAGGAGTACATGCTATCGGATGCAAAGAGAGAAGACGGGTGGTGTAAGTCTTCGTGAAGATAACATGGAAGCAGTCTCTGAGCTATGGACCGAACGCCTTAAAGGCTGGTAGGCTTCATCGGGTTCACCCGTTATCGTGACACTGCATCATGGATGTGGTATGAGAGCAGAGAGGTTTCTCTGAAATTAGGTGGTAACACGGAGTATATTCGCCCTAAGTTGTGTATGCAACTTAGGGCGTTTTTTACTGTCTGAGTTTTAGGCAAAAATAAGCAACCGATGGAAAGTTTGTGTCTGTGCTGCATCCACAAACTATATGGAAAAAATTAGCGTGGAAATGAGGGAAAAGCATGAGAACATTTGAAAAATCAACGAAATTGAATAATGTAAGTTATGATGTCAGAGGACCGGTGGTAGATGAGGCCAATCGGATGATTGAAAATGGTGCCCAGATTTTAAAACTGAATATTGGTAATCCGGCACCCTTTGGTTTCAATGCACCGGAAGAAATTATTTTAGATATGATTTATAATCTCAGGGAAGCACAGGGGTATTCGGATTCCAAAGGAATTTTTTCTGCCAGAAAGGCAATTATGCAGTATTGTCAGATGAAAAAAATTCCTAATGTTGGGATTGATGATATTTACACCGGAAATGGTGTCAGCGAAATGATTGTTATGTCCATGCAGGGATTATTGAATAATGGAGATGAAATTTTAGTACCGTCACCGGATTATCCTCTGTGGACTGCTGCAGCTAATCTGGCAGGCGGTCATCCGGTTCATTATATGTGTGATGAGCAGGCAGACTGGTATCCGGACATCGATGATATTAAGAAAAAGATAACGGACCGAACCAAGGGAATCGTAATTATCAACCCGAATAATCCGACTGGAGCTGTTTATCCAAAGGAAGTTCTGGAAGAAATTGTGCAGGTAGCGAGAGAACATGAACTGATTATTTTTTCTGATGAAATTTATGATCGTTTGGTAATGGATGGAATACAACACACATCTATTGCTTCTTTGGCGCCTGATTTATTTACAGTAACTATGAATGGATTATCAAAATCCCATCGTGTGGCAGGATTCCGTGTGGGATGGATGTGTTTGTGTGGAGATAAATCAAAAGCAAAAGGGTATATTGAAGGAATAAAAATGCTTTCTTCTATGCGGCTTTGTTCTAATGTACCTGCCCAGATGATTGTACAGACAGCATTAGGCGGATATCAAAGCGCAGATGAACTGCTTTTGCCGGGCGGAAGAATTTACGAACAAAGAGAATATATTTATAATGCCATTAATGATATTCCGGGACTTTCAGCGGTAAAGCCTAAAGCAGCATTTTATATTTTCCCTAAAATTGATACAAAGATGTACCATATCGTAGATGATGAGAGATTTTGTCTGGATTTCTTAAAAGAAAAGAAAGTACTTCTTCTTCCGGGAAAAGGATGTAACTGGTCAGAACCGGATCATTTTAGAATTGTGTATCTTCCTACGATTCATGATCTGGAAGATGCGATGGAAAGAATGAAAGATTTTCTTTCTACTTATAAACAAAGATAGAGTATATGATAAAAATACGGAAAAAGTTGGCTGGTTTAAAATAGTCTGGCTTTTTCCGTTTTTTTGACGCTTAATATATTAAGATAACTTTAAATAATAGAGAAAGGTATGGAAACGGTATGAAAAAACTGGATGGTATATTGTTTGATTTGGATGGAACTTTGTGGGATTCATCAAAAGAAGTAACCGTGTCTTGGAATAAAACGATCAAAAAGTATAAAGAGGTAAATCGTATTTTAACGTTGCAGGATATTCAGGGAATTATGGGATTACAAGTGCCTGGAATTGCAAAAAAGCTGTTTCCGGAATTAGAAGAAAAAAAGGGAATAGAGATTGTTACGGCATGTTGCCGGGAAGAATGTGATCACCTTAGAATGACCGGAGGAGAGCTGTTTGACGGAATGAAAGAAACGATAGAAAAATTGGCTGAGAAATATCCCTTATTTATTGTAAGTAATTGTTTAAACGGATATATTGAGTCTTTTTTGGAATTTCATCAAATGGGAAGATTTTTTAAAGATTTTCTTTCCGCTGAAGCAACAGGGTTTGAAAAAGCTGACAATATCACATTAATCCGAAAAAAGTATCAGTTGGAACATGCGGTTTATCTGGGAGATACCGGAGGAGATCAGAAAGCATGTGAAAAATCGGGTACGCCGTTTGTTCTGGCCTCTTATGGATTTGGGGAAGTAGTGGGAGATGTTTGGAAAGTAAAAAAAATATCAGATTTTCCTGATTTGATTAAACAGATAGAGGAAAGAATGGAATAGAAAAATGTATTTGTTTTTTAAGAAATTTTACTGTTTTTTGGTATTTCTTTTTCAGAAAATCTATTGTAGAATGAAAACAGTTGTGTAGGATGAATGTCACACAGGAAAAAGGCATGAGATAGACTGACAGGAAAAGGAGTGGTTTTATGGAGGAACATATAGGTGAGATACATGCTCCTGTAAAAAGGGGGGATAGGGAAGTATTTTTTGGACTCAGTGACCGCGAAGTAGCGGATAGAATTGAACAGGGTCAGATCAATGTGACAGAAGATAATCATGGAAAATCAGTAAAAGAGATTATCCTGACAAATACGTTGACATTTTTTAACTTAATTAATGTCGTTTTGCTTGTCATGGTATTACTGACATTTTCATTTAAAAATATGCTGTTTATTCTCATTGTGGCCATAAATACAATCATCGGTATCACACAAGAACTCAGGGCAAAACGGACCCTGGATGAATTAACCATTATGACGGCCAGTAAGACCCATGCGATTCGAAATGGCCGTGAAGTGGAAATTGGCGTAGAGGAAATTGTTTTGGATGATTTGCTCTATCTTCGGGCAGGGGATCAAATACCAGCAGATGCCGTTGTTGTAAAAGGAAAGATGGAAGTAAATGAGTCGCTGTTAACGGGAGAATCCGATGCTGTCGTCAAAGAAAAAGAGGCAGAAATTTTTTCCGGAAGCTTTGTCACCAGTGGGCGGGCACTTTGTCGTGTGTGCCATGTGGGAAAAGATAACTATATGGAAAAGATTACTGCTGAAGCCAAAAAATTTACAAAACATAATTCAGAGCTGAGGAATAGCATTAATAAGATTTTGAAGGTAATCAGTATTATTATTATTCCTGTAGGCGGACTGCTGTTTGCAAAACAATATTTTCTTACAGATGTGGGATTTGATAGTGCAATTTTAAGTACGGTTGCCGCAGTATTGGGAATGATTCCGGAAGGATTGGTACTTTTAACCAGTGTTGCTTTGGCATTGGGAGTTATTCGTCTGGCAAACAGAAAAACGCTGGTACAGGAATTGTACTGTATTGAAACATTGGCAAGGGTGGATATGTTATGTCTTGATAAAACCGGAACACTTACAGAAGGACGGATACGCGTGGAAGATGTGGAACTTCTGGATGAAACGGTTCCGTTATCCAATGCTATGGGAAATATGGTACATGCCATCGGAGAAGGAAATGCTACATTTGATGCGTTGGCAGAATATTATGAGAGCGCACATGACTATATGGTAGATCACGTAGTGCAGTTTTCATCCGACCGAAAATATAGTGGAGTAGTATTTCGAGAGGAAGGTACTTACCTGATGGGAGCAATACAGTTTTTGTTTCCAGAAGGATATGAAGAATTAAAAGAAAAATGTCGTACTTATGCGGAAGATGGCAATCGTGTTCTGGTGGTAGGCTATAGTAAAGAGCGGTCAATTGCTGATGAGATTCCTCACGGATTAAAACCATGTGGTTTGATTCGAATGAGTGATGTGATTCGGGAAGAAGCACCTCATACACTGGCATATTTTGGAGAACAGGGGGTATCCCTAAAAGTAATTTCCGGTGATGATCCGGTAACGGTTTCCTCCATAGCAAAGAGATGTGGATTGCCGGATGCAGAAAGATATGTAGATGCTACGACTTTGGAAACAGAAGAACAGCTTAGAAAAGCAGTCCGGGAATGTAGCGTTTTTGGGCGTGTGACACCAAAACAGAAAAAAGCCATGGTTACTTATTTGAAAGAGGATGGACATACGGTTGCAATGACCGGAGATGGTGTCAACGATGTTCTGGCTTTAAAAGAAGCAGACTGTAGTATTGCCATGGCATCCGGAAGTGAAGCGGCGAAACATACGGCAAATTTAGTTCTGTTGGACTCCAATTTTGCATCTATGCCTCATATTGTAAATGAAGGGCGCAGGGTAATCAATAATATTACATGTGCTGCATCAATGTTTTTGATTAAGACAATTTTTTCCGTATTATTAGCATGTATGACTATTTTCTTTGGTCAGGCATATCCCTTTGAACCGGTACAGTTATCGATTATCAGTGGATGTGCCGTCGGAATTCCGGGATTTCTTCTCCAGCTGGAATCTAATTTTAAACCGGTAGACCGCCATTTCTTCCGAAAAGTGATTTACAATGCAGCTCCTACGGCTATTACGATTGCTGTGACTGTGTTCTGTATTACAAATATCGGAAGATGGCTGGGAAGCAGTCCGGAAATGCTGACAACAGTATGTGTATTGACAACCGGATGGAGCTATATGCTGACGCTTCAGAAGGTATATTCTCCTATGACAAAATATCGTAAATTTATTATTTATTCCATGCAGATTATCTATTTGCTCTGCATGATTATCGGACAGAAAATTTTGGAATTGGTGGCATTGGATTTCAGTGCAGTAATTCTTCTTTTGGCGGTTACTACTTTTTCACCTATGATGATTGAGGGAATTTCTCATTTGTATCTGGTGATTATCAGCAAATGGGAAAAGCGAAAAAAGAAAAAAAAATTGCAGGCATCGGTATCAACGATATAAAGTAATAAAACATACCATGCAATACAGATCAAGGGGGAACAGAGAGATGAACAGGAAGAAAGGGATGATTGGTTTTCTTCTATGTCTGTCTCTCTGTTTTTCTGTTGGATGCGGTTACAAAGCAGAAGATGGGGAAACAGAGACAGGTAGGAATACATATATTGAGAGGGAGGAAACAACGGAAACGGAGAGATCAATTGTGGAGTCGGAAAGCAGAATGGTGGATCAGACGGTGGAGAGCACAGAGCAGCCGATAAAAGAAGATATGGATTCTCAAAGTACAGAAACAGAAGGATCATTGGAAACGGAAGAAGTATTACTGACCAGGGAACAAATTGAAAAGAAAAATAAAATTAGTTTTTCGATACCGGGAAATGGTATGGTAGATTTAAAAACATTTCAACCTGTTTCGGCAGAAGAAATTCGTTCCATGGTGGAAGTTTATACGATTCCCGATTATGCTTATTATGATGGCCATCTCCGCACAAAAGAAGATGACAGAGAACTTTTGGAATCAAGAAATTTAGAGGCAATAACAGAACCGGTATGTCTGCGTTATGGAATTATTACAAAAAATGCAGCTGTCCGTTCTTTTCCAACGCAAAAAAAGCTGACAAAAGAAGGTTTGGCGGATGATTTGGATTATATGCAGGAAAGTATGTTTTGTGTAGGGGAAGGCGTTGTGGTTTGTCATCAAACATCAGACGGAGCATATTCTTTTGTTCAGGGATATCAGTATAATGGATGGATTCAGACAGAATGCATTGGCTTTTGCGATAAAGAAGAAATGGTGGAATTTATAGAGGCAGAGTCATTTGTTGTTGTCACAGATGCCATGTTAAATATGAAGAACCAAAAGCTTCGTATGGGAACCAGGCTGCCCCTGGCTCAACAGACAGAAAATGGATATCTGGTAAAATTCCCGGCAAGAGATGAATTGGGAAATTTGATATATGGGCAGGAAGAAATTCCGAATCAGTCAGGGTCCTTAGGTTATCTGAATTATACGGAAGAACTGCTTTTGGATCAGGCTTATAAAATGGTTGACCAACCGTATGGATGGGGCGATACAAACGAAAATATGGATTGTTCTTCTACCATGAATGCGATTTTTAAAGTATTTGGTATATTAATGCCCAGGAATACATCAAAACTTACATTGTTTTCTGCTGATGTGACTGATTTATCTGTCATGAGTATTCAGGAAAAAAAGGACACCATTTATAATGCCGGAATCGGAAGTATGATTTTGATTCCCGGTCATGTTGTGATGTATTTGGGAAATCTTGACGGAACGCCTAAAATTCTTCACAATGTAACTGGATATTCGGTGGATGGAGCGAATGTGGAGAAAATAATGGGATGCAGAATAACATCCATGGAAATATATAATTCTGAGAAAATCTATTATCCGGAATTATTTACAAAATTAATAGTGATAAGATGACCATGAGACTTTAAAGATTTGTTGGCAACAGCAACAATAAGCACGCAGTGCGGTTTTACGAATGGCGTGGGCTGAACTGTTACATTTGTTGAGTAGTCAGAAGGGTTACAGTATTGCAATTTGGTTTTTGATGGAGTATGATGATATATCATATTAGGAAATAAAGGAAAAAAACGATGAAAAAAATACTGATGATTGCCACAGGCGGAACAATCGCATCAAAAAAAACAGAAACAGGGCTTGCACCACAGCTTTTGTCAGAGGAAATTTTAGAATATGTTCCGCAGGTGGCAGATATATGTTTAGTTGAGGCAATCCAATTATTTAATATTGACAGTACCAATATGGAACCCAGACATTGGGTAAAAATTGCGGATACCGTAAAAGAACAATACGATAACTTTGAGGGGTTTGTTATTTTGCATGGTACGGATACCATGGCATACACGGCTTCCGCGTTATCATATTTAATTCAAGATTCCCGCAAGCCCATTGTTTTAACAGGGGCACAAAAACCCATTGATCAGGATATTACAGACGCAAAGTCAAATTTGGTAGATAGCTTTTTATATGCGGCGGATGCCCGCTCTCATGGTGTCAATGTTGTTTTTGGCGGACAGGCGATTGCAGGAACACGGGCAAGTAAAGTCCGGACAAAGAGTTATAATGCTTTTTCCAGTATTGATTTTCCGAATAAAGCAGTAATTCGGGATGGAAAGGTATTTCATTATATTACAGGGGAAGAAGCGGAAAAAGAACCGGTTTTTTACCATGAAATCAATACTAAAGTTTGTGTGTTAAAATTGATTCCCGGGTTGGATTGCGGGATTTTTCAATATTTTAAGAAGAATTATGATGCGCTTATTATAGAGAGTTTTGGTGTTGGAGGACTGCCAAAATATGAGAGCCAGGATTTTTCCGATGTTTTAAAGGATTGGATGGATTGTGGTAAGATCGTAGTTATGACTACCCAGGTACCGCATGAAGGAAGCGATATGGCGACATACCGTGTGGGATTTAAAATAAAGGAGACGTATGAATTGATTGAGTCATACGATATGACATTAGAAGCAGTTGTAACAAAACTGATGTGGATTTTAGCAAAGACAAAAGAACCCGATGAGGTTAGAAAATTATTTTATAAGCCGGTAAATTACGATATTATGTTAAGGTAAAAAGTGAAAAGAGAAAAAATCAGAATACAAGAGGGGAATGCCATATGAAAATCACAGGTGCAAAACGTTTGGATGCGTTTCAAAATGGAATTTTTTCTGAGTTGGATCAGAAAAAAGAAGAACTGATAAAAGAGGGAAGAACCGTATATAATCTGTCTGTGGGAACACCGGATTTTGAGCCGGATGCCCATGTAATAAATGCATTGGTGGAAGCAGCAGGAAAACCGGAAAATTATAAGTATTCGCTCAGAGATAAAGAAGAATTGATCCAAGCAGTTATCCTTTATTATAAAAATCGTTTTGACGTAGAATTAGATGCCGAAGAAACCATGGCTTTGTATGGATCACAGGAGGGAATAGCACATATCGGTATGGCACTCTGCAATCCTGGGGACTTGGTATTAGTACCAAATCCGGGTTATCCGGTTTTTGAAATCGGACCTTACTTGGCGGGAGCAGAAATCGGTTATTATGAATTGTCACCGGAGAATAATTATTTACCGGATTTAAATGCAATCCCGGAGGATATGGTAAAACGGGCCAGGATGATGATTGTATCCTATCCTCTCAACCCCGTATGCGCTGTTGCACCGGATTCATTTTATGAAGAATTGATTTCATGGGCAGAGAAAAATGAAGTGATTATCGTTCATGACAGTGCCTATGCAGACATTGTATATGATGGAAAGGTATGCCGTTCCTTTTTATCTTTTGAAGGAGCGAAAAAAGTGGGAGTAGAGTTATATTCTCTATCCAAATCATTTAATATGACAGGATGCCGTGTTTCATTTGTATCAGGAAATAAAGAAATTATAAAGAATTTCCGTAAACTTCGTTCACAGATTGATTACGGACTATTTTTCCCGATTCAGGATGCTGCCATTGCTGCCTTAACCGGACCTCAGGATAGTGTGAAAAAACATTGTATGGAATATGAGAAACGGAGAAATGCGTTGTGTGAAGGTTTAAAGAAAGCTGGATTTGAGGCACCGCTCAGCGCCGGAAGTATGTTTGCATGGATGAAAGTGCCGGAAGGATATTCATCCACTGAATTTTGTCTGAAGCTTATGGAAAAAACAGGAGTGCTTTGCACACCGGGCAATGCGTTCGGATCATTGGGAGAAGGATACGTCCGTTTCGCCCTGGTTCTTCCGGTGGAACAGATTAGAGAAGCAGTAGCACTGATTCAGGAAGGATTCGGTGTAAAATGAGTGAACAGATCCGCAGTAAAATGCATAAGAAAAAACTTTTTTTGTTTGATATTGATGGGACAATCGCTGTGGATGAAAGGGTATTTGAAGGAACGATGGAGCTTCTTTCCTATATTCGCAGTATTGGAGGAAGATCTGTTTATATTACAAATAATTCTACAAAAAGCAGGGCAGACTATGTAGAGAAATTTCATAGAATGGGAATTGAAGCAGAGGAAAGTGATTTTATTACTGCGACCTATGCCACATGTCAGTATCTGAAAAAAAATCATAGAAATGACTGGATTTATGTGGCCGGAACAAAATCGTTTATCCAGGAATTAGAGCAGGAAGGGTTTCATGTGACAACAGATGGCCAAAGGGATGTGCAAGTGGTTTTGGTTGGATTTGATAGTGAACTGACCTATGAAAAGGTAACTTGTGTTTGCCGGTATTTATTGACCAGGCCCGACTGCGTGTATTTGGCTACCAATCCCGATTTGTGCTGCCCCACGGGTTTTGGCAGTATTCCGGATTGCGGAGCTATCTGTAAAATGATCAGCTATGCCGCAAAAAGAATGCCATTGTATTTGGGAAAGCCGAATCCTGCCATTGTGGAATATTGTTTGGAACAGGCCGGTTTTTCAAAAGAGGAAACCCTGGTAGTAGGTGACCGGCTTTATACGGATATTGCGGTGGGCATTGCTGCTGACGTGGATACAGCTTTGGTTTTTACCGGGGAGGCAAAACCGGAGGACTTGAAAGACAGTGAATATTTGCCAACATGGAAATTTGATTCAATCCGGCAGTTGGCAGATTGTTTTATGGGAAAATAGTGATGGGGTAGTGAAGGTTGTTATGGCGATATCAATAGAAAAGAGAGAAAAAGACTGGAGGAATTTATATGCAGTTTGTAGATATTCATAACCATATACTGCCCTGTGTGGATGATGGGTCACAAAGTTTGGAACAATCCATGCGAATGTTAAAAATTGCTTATCAGGAAGGTATTCGTGCGATTTGTCTGACACCACATTATTTACCTCCCAGATATGAAGTTCCGGTGGAAAATTTAAAAAAATCGAAAGATCTTTTACAGGAAGCGTTAATTCAGGAAGGAATGGCAATACAACTGTATCTCGGACATGAAATTTATTATCGACAATCTGTATTGGAACAAATTTTGAATCGTAAAGCATTGACTATGGCAGAAAGCCGATATGTCTTAATGGAGTACAATGTAAATGAGACAGCTGCTCAGATTGAATCCAGCATTCACGAACTGGCAAATGCAGGTTTGCGGCCCATTATTGCACATCTGGAACGTTATCAGAGTCTTGTGGGAGACTGGAAAAAAGTGGAAACATTGATTGATTTAGGGGCTTATGTCCAAATTAATGCAGGAAGTATTGAAGGCGTTTTCGGGTATAAAACTGCACGTTGGGCAAAGATGCTTCTGAAGAAAGACCTGGTTCATATAGTAGCTACCGATGCTCATAATGAAGAACGACGGGCACCAAAATTAAATGAGTGTGCCAGGTATCTTATGAGAAAATATGGGGAAGACTATACTCAGTTACTTTTATGGGAAAATCCATGCAGAGTAATTGAAAATAAGTTTATTCAGGAGTAGTAAAGGTGATGGAAGAAAAGCGTCGGGATGAAATTGAAATCAATTGGACAGAGTTGGCTGGAGCGATACTTAGTAAGTTATGGATTATCCTGCTTGTTGTAATCGTATGTATACTGGTGGCTTTTTGGGGAACGAAATACTTAATAACACCCATGTATACATCGTCGTCCAGTGTTTATATTATGAATCGGCAAAATGAAAGCCAGATTTCTGCCAGCGATTTGAGTAGTGCCGATATGCTGACAAAGGATTGTCAAAAGTTAGCCATGAGCAGAACGGTACTGGATGAAGTATCTGAAGTGATGGCGCTTGATTTAAGTTATGAACAAATGAAAGAAAAGGTAAGTGTTTCTATCCAAAATGATACACGAGTCCTGGTTTTTTCCGTTATTGATGAGAACCCGGAACGGGCAAAGGAAATTGTGGATACTGTAACAGAAATTACACGGGGGAAAATTAAAGAAATCATGGGAGTGGATGAAGTGAATATCATTGATTCCGGAGATATTGCAATAGCTCCCTCCAGTCCTAATGTAATGATGAATATATTTTTGGCGGCTGCAATTGGTGCGTTTGCTGCAATTGCGGTTATAGTCATAGTATTTATTGCAGATGATACCATTAAAACCAGCGATGATATTGTCGCTTATTTGGGAACAACAGCTTTGGGTGTTATCCCCAATGTGGAAGATAATAAGAGAGCAGCGTCTGCCAGAAAAGAAAAAAGGAGGAGGAGAGAGTGATCCGTGTAAAGCTTACAAGACCACAGAGAGAACGGGACTACCGTATTGCAGAAGCATTTAAAGCACTTCGAACCAATGTTCAGTTTTGCGGTGTGGAAAATAAAATTATTATGCTGACCAGCAGTATTCCTGGAGAAGGTAAGACATCCACATCGTTCAATTTAGCAGCTTCGTTAGCTGAGATTGGGAAAAAAGTTGTATTTGTGGATGCGGATATGCGCAAATCAAATCTGATAAAAAGATATATGGTAGATAAAAATGTAAAAGGTCTGAGCCAGTTTCTGTCCGGCCAGAATTCAATTTCTGATGTATTATGTGAGACAAGTATTCCAAATCTTCATATGATATTTGCCGGAGCTGTTCCGCCAAATCCGGCTGAATTGTTGAATGGAAGTGTTTTTGAAAAACTGATTCATTCTATGAAAAAGCTATACGATTATGTGATTATTGATACCCCGCCTTTGGGAAGTGTAACGGATGCTGCGGTTGTTTCCAGAGTTTGTGATGGCGTTATTTTTGTATGCGCAGCTGGAGAAGTGAAACGGAAATTTGTTCAGGATATTGTTCAACAAATTACGGCGACCGGAGTGAAACTGTTGGGAGTTGTATTGTCGAAAGCTGAAAATGGCGGAAGAGGTTATTATAATAAGTATTATGGCAAGTACTATGGAAAATAGATAAAAGGAATGAAGAGGGGTACCGGTTTGCTGTTTTTGGGACGAAACCAGTGCCCCTTTCAGAGTCTTTCGGTAAGGACGGGGATTTCGCTTGAAAAATAATGGCAGCTATGATAAAATCTAACAGATACAATGGTTTTATAGCCAAATTTAAGATAGACAAAGAGACAGATTAGGAGGAAACATCCATGTCACAGAATGTTTATGATGTGTTAGTGGAAAGAGGATTTATTGAACAGTGTACCCATCCGGAAGAAGTACGCGAATTATTGGGAAAGGAAAGTGTGACATTTTATATTGGATTTGATGCGACAGCAGATAGTCTGACAGCGGGTCATTTTCTCACGATTATGGCTATGATGCATATGCAGCGTGCGGGACATAGACCAATTGCGTTATTGGGTGGAGGAACCACTATGATTGGCGATCCCAGTGGAAAATCCGATATGAGAAAAATAATGACAAAGGAAACGATAGAGCATAATGCGAAGCGTTTCTATGAACAATTATCCCGTTTCATCACATTTGATAATGATAAGGCGATTATTGAAAATAATGCAGACTGGCTTTTAGGTTTAAACTATGTGGATTTCTTAAGAGAAGTAGGGGCAGAGTTTTCTGTAAATCGTATGCTTACTGCAGAATGTTATAAACAGAGAATGGAGAGAGGTCTTACATTTTTTGAATTTAACTATATGATTATGCAGTCCTATGACTTTTTAGTACTGAATCGGAAGCATAATTGCTGTCTGGAAATGGGCGGAAATGATCAATGGTCCAATATTATTGGCGGAGTAGAATTGATCCGTAAGAAGGAAAAGAAACCGGCTTATGGTCTTACATTTAAACTTTTAACTACCAGTGAGGGAATTAAAATGGGAAAGACCATGAAGGGTGCTGTATGGTTGGATCCTGAAAAGACATCTCCGTATGAATTCTATCAATATTGGAGAAACATTGAAGATGTGAAAGTAGAGGAATGCCTTGGCCTTCTGACATTTTTGCCAATGGACGAAGTCCGTCGTTTAGGAGCATTGGAAGGCGCTAAGATAAACGAAGCAAAAGAAGTTTTGGCATATGAGATTACAAAGATTGTCCATGGCGAGGAAGAAGCAAAGAAAGCGCAGGATGCAGCAAGAGCAATTTTTGCAGGCGGTGCAAAACATGATGATATGCCGACTACTGAACTGGAAGCAGCTCGCTGGGAAAACGGCATTGATTTGATTTCTCTTCTGGTAGAAGGAAAAATGTGTGCGACAAGATCAGAGGCGAGACGTCAGATTCAGCAAGGTGGAGTATCCATCAATGATGTACGTGAAACAGCGGTGGATCGTATCGTTACTGAAGCAGACAAAAAAGAGGGATCTGTTGTGATCCGTAAAGGAAAGAAAGTTTACCATCAGTTTAAGTAATAAATGGCAGATGCAAATGACATATGCCATTGAAAAAACAGAGATAACGGATTGAATCTCAGAACAGGAGGTGGCAAATGCCGTTTTTAGCTGAATTTGGAATAGAAGCAATTCGGTTTATTTTTCTGGCAGTAGTCGCTGTGGCAGCAGTGGCAGCCGGAAAAAAATTTCGGGATTATAAAGATGCAAAGAAAGATACGGAGGCTAAGCTGTGAGTAAGAAATATGGAATTAATGAATTGAGAAAAATGTTCCTGGAATTTTTTGAAGAAAAGGGACATCTTTCTATGAAAAGTTTTTCTCTGGTGCCCCATAATGATAATAGTCTTTTAATTATCAATTCAGGTATGGCACCATTAAAGCCGTACTTCACTGGTCAGGAAATTCCGCCGCGCAGACGTGTGACGACATGTCAGAAATGTGTTCGTACAGGTGATATCGAAAATGTAGGAAAAGATGGCCGTCATTTGACATTTTTTGAGATGCTCGGTAATTTCTCTTTTGGAGATTACTTTAAAAAAGAAGCCATTGCATGGTCATGGGAATTTTTAACAGAAGTAGTTGGTCTGGATCCAAATCGTTTATATCCTTCCGTTTATGAAGAAGATGACGAAGCGTTTGAAATATGGAACAAACAACAGAATATTCCGGCAGAACGAATTTTCCGTTTCGGAAAAGAAGATAATTTCTGGGAGCATGGTGCCGGACCATGTGGACCATGTTCTGAGATCTATTATGATCGTGGAGAAAAGTATGGCTGCGGAAAAGAAGGATGTACGGTAGGATGTGACTGTGACCGTTACATTGAAGTATGGAATAATGTGTTTTCTCAGTTTAATAATGATGGAGAAGGGCATTATTCTGACTTGATCCAGAAAAATATTGATACCGGTATGGGATTGGAACGTCTTGGTGTGGTCGTTCAGGATGTTGATTCTGTGTATGACATCGATACGATGAAAGCGTTACGTGACCGTATTTGCGAGATCGCAGGTGTGACCTATCAGACAAACCCGAAACATGACGTATCTATTCGGTTGATTACTGATCATATTCGTTCTGTGACATTTATGATTTCTGATGGTATTATGCCTTCTAATGAGGGACGCGGATATGTTTTGCGCCGCTTGTTAAGACGGGCAGCACGTCATGGAAGATTACTGGGTATCAAAGGCGTTTTCCTGGCAGAATTGGGAAAAACAGTTATCGCTACATCGAAAGACGGTTATCCGGAATTAGGTGAAAAGCAGAACATGATTCTTCAGGTTATTACACAGGAAGAAAATAAGTTTAATAAAACAATTGATCAGGGATTGGTTATTTTGTCAGAAATGGAAGAAGAGATGGTTTCCAGTGGTCAAACCGTCCTTTCCGGAGAAAATGCATTCAAATTATATGATACGTATGGTTTCCCTATGGATCTGACAAAAGAAATCCTGGAAGAAAAGAACTTTACCATAGATGAAGCAGGATTTACAAAGGCTATGGATCATCAGAGAGAAACAGCCAGAGGAGCTCGTCAAAAGACAAATTATATGGGTGCAGATGTAACCGTTTATCAATCCATTGATCCAAGTCTGACAACAGAATTTGATGGTTATACCACTTTGGAAGAAGAAGCTGTTATTACAGCTCTTACAACAGAAGAGGATTTGGTGCAGGCTTTAACCGAAGGTCAGAATGGAACAATTGTTACAGATCGTACACCATTTTATGCAACCATGGGTGGACAACAGGGCGATATCGGTATGATTGAGACTTCAAACGGAAGCTTTGAGGTAGTAGATACAATAAAGCTTCAGGGTGGTAAAGTCGGCCATGTGGGTCATATGGTAAAAGGTATGCTGGCTGTAGGGGATAAGGTAACCCTGAAAGTAGAGCAAAAGAATCGACTTTCTACGTGTAAGAATCATAGCGCAACCCATCTCCTTCAGAAAGCTTTACGGACAGTTTTAGGAGACCATGTAGAACAGGCGGGTTCTCTTGTGACAAAAGACAGACTTCGTTTTGACTTTACTCATTTCCAGGCAATGACACCGGAAGAAATTCAAAAGGTGGAAGATTTGGTAAATGAGAAGATTGCCCAAAATCTTCCGGTTGTTACAGAGGTAATGAATATTGAAGATGCGAGAAAACGCGGCGCTATGGCTTTGTTTGGAGAAAAATATGGAGAAACAGTCAGAGTCGTATCTATGGGAGATTTCTCTATGGAATTCTGCGGTGGTACTCATGTGTCAAATACAGGAGTAATCAATTCTTTCCGTATTATTTCTGAGACAGGAATAGCGGCAGGTGTTCGTCGTATGGAAGCATTAACAGGTGATGCATTAATTGCTTATTACAGAAAATTGGAAGAAACTTTGCACGAAGCAGCTGCGTTGGCAAAAACGACACCGGATAGTCTGGCTGCTAAAATTTCTGCTATGCAGGAGGAAATGAAAGCGCTTCATTCAGAAAACGAAAAGTTAAAGGATAAGCTGGCAAAAGAATCCATGGGAGATGTTATGGATCAGGTGAAAGAGGTCAACGGAGTGAATGTACTGGCTATCCGTTTGAATGATGTGGATATGAATGGCCTGAGAAATCTGGGAGATCAATTAAAGGAAAAGCTGGGCGAAGGCGTTATTGTACTGGCATCCGCAACAGGAGGAAAAGTAAATCTGCTGACTATGGCTACGGATGGTGCCATGAAGGCAGGAGCCCATGCTGGAAACTTAATAAAAGGAATAGCTGCTTGTGTTGGCGGTGGCGGTGGTGGCCGTCCGAATATGGCACAGGCAGGAGGAAAGAATCCAGATGGAATAGAAGAAGCGCTGAAAAAGGCTTTGGAAATTTTGAAAGAGCAGATAAAAGCATAATATAATGTAATAGAGGTATGTTCCGTTACAGCCCTATGGCTGAACTGTTATAGAAATTTTGAAAAATCGGCAAAATAATGATTGACGAATTTCTATAATATGCTATAATATAAAACGTGCTATGGAAATACCCAAACAGTTGTTTTAAGTAACGTATTATGCACAATACACAACTGGAGGGAGGTTAGGTGTGAGCTTATGTCAAATGTAATCGTAAAAGATAACGAGAGTTTAGATAGCGCTTTACGCAGATTTAAGAGAAACTGCGCAAAGGCTGGGATCCAGCAGGAGATCCGTAAGAGAGAGCATTATGAAAAGCCAAGCGTAAGACGTAAGAAAAAGTCTGAAGCGGCAAGAAAGCGTAAATTCAATTAATTGTAACAAAGGGAGAGTATACGTGCAGGAGTGCGTGTACTCTCTTTTTCGATATAGTATGAAATGAGGATGCATAAGATATTACAGAAAAATAAATGGAAAGGTAGAATGGAACAGGTGAATAAAAGATGAAGATAGGAAGAAATGATCCGTGTTGGTGTAAAAGTGGTTTAAAATATAAAAAATGCCATGAGTTATTTGATGAGAAACTGTTGGAATATAGAAATAAAGGTTTTCTGGTTCCGGATCATAGTTTAATTAAAACGAAAGAACAGATTGAAGGGATTCGTAAAAGCGGTGAAGTAAATAAAGCTGTTTTGGATTATGTTGCTGCACATATTTGTCCGGGTATGACGACAGAAGAAATTGATCAGATGGTATATAAAAAAACAACCGAATTGGGAGGAATTCCTGCTCCTCTAAATTTTGAGGGATATCCAAAATCAGTTTGTACTTCCATTAATGAACAGGTTTGTCATGGAATTCCCTCTTCGGATATTGTGTTGAAAGATGGGGATATCATCAATGTAGATTGTTCCACTATTTTAAATGGATATTTTTCCGATTCTTCCCGTATGTTTTGCATTGGAAATGTCAATGAGGAAAAAAAGAAATTGGTAGAAGTAGCAAAAGAAAGTATTCGTATCGGATTAAATGAAGTAAAACCATGGAAATGTTTGGGAGATATGGGAGCAGCAATTCATGAGTTTGTTAAATCCCATGGATATTCTGTTGTCAGGGAAATTGGTGGACATGGAATAGGATTGGAATTTCATGAAGATCCTTTTGTTAGTTATGTTTCAAGAAGAGGCGAAGAAATGCTGATGGTTCCGGGATTAGTATTTACAATTGAGCCGATGATTAACATGGGAAGTGAAGAAATTTATATAGATGAGAGTGATGGATGGGGTGTTTACACAGAAGATGGTCAGCCATCAGCGCAATGGGAAGTGACTGTACATGTAACGGACGATGGATATGAAATTTTAGCAGACTAAAAGGGCTGCTATAATAAATACGGAACACAGAATTGTACCAGGGGTTTTTGACCCCTGGCAATTTTATGATAAAAATCGTTTGTTTATCGGAAATATTTCAAATCCTCACACAACCGGAAACTTGTCATGAAGTAAAACAGGATAACCATGAATAGGATGGATATCAGCAGTGCAAAGATAGAAAGTTGGGGAACATAAATGTTTAGTATGTATTGAAGGGATTTTGCAGCACTGCCTGCGAGCAGGGCAAAAATAAGAGGATAAAAAATACTTTTGTATGCGGAAAAAGAAAAGGTGGAAATTTTCCATAAACAAGTGATATGTAAGATGGTTAGAAAAAGCTGACTGAACAGTGCTCCCCAAAGATAAGCGGTAATGCCGAATATTGGTACAAAAAATATTATAAAAATAAGCCGGATTCCCATGCTTAGAACGTTGTGAAAAAATACGGATTTGGTTTTTCCAAGGCCGTTTAGTATGCTGGATATAGTAGAAGAAAGATACAAAAAAGGGCATAACCAAGCCAAAATAGTTAGATAACGTCCCGCTGTTTCACTGTGAAAAATAAATGATCCCATATCATTTCCGAAAAGGATAAAAACTGTGGTACACAATATACCGAGCCAAAGGCAAAAACGAATATTCAGACTGGATGCACGGCTGATTTGATTATGGTTATCTGCAGACTGTGCTTCTGCGACAATGGGCAGAAGCATGACAGAAACCGAATTTGTAAGAGTGGATGGAAACAGGATAAATGGCATAGCCATTCCGGTCAGAACACCGTAAATACTGAGCGATTGGCTGTTTGTCAAACCGAATAGCTGCAGTCTGCTTGGAATTAAAATAGCCTCAGCACTTTGTAGTATAGATAAAATAAAACGATTAGCGGAAAGCGGAATCGCCATGGAAATTAAATTTTTCATAATGGGAAAGAGTGGAGAAGAGACCATTTTTTTTTCGGTTTCTTTTAAAAGATAACTAATGCTGATGAAAATGGCAGAGGCTGTTTCGCCAATAGTCATACCGGCCATGACCTCCAGCGGAGTTAGAGACCTTCCCTTCTCTATGCTGATTTTCCAGATTAAAAATACGGTGGTAACACGAACCAACTGTTCAATTACCTGAGCCAGTGCCGGTATAGCAGCTTTTTTTCGTCCATAATAATATCCGGACAAACAGGAGTGGATAGTGGAAAATGGTAGGGAAAGAGAGGCTATTTTAAGCAGTGGTTCACATCGTTCTTCCAAGAGGATATAAGCGCAAATGGGAGAAGCAAGCGTATACAGAAGAAACATTAAACCGAGTGAAAAGGATACGGAAAGAATCATGCCGGCTTTTAGAGTGAGATGCCCTTTGTTTTGACTGCCAGCAGCCAGTTCTGCTGCCGTGAAACGAGAGATAGCAGTTTGAAAACTCATGGCACATACTGCCATACATACGCCAATGGCCGGAAAAACCAATTGATATAATCCCATGCCTTCTTCTCCAATGGCGTTGGAAAGAAAAATTCGGTAAAAAAACCCAATGGATTTGCTGAACAGACCGGTAAGTGTTAAAATGATCGTACCGGTGATTAATGGATTTTTTGTGAGTGTGTGTAACTTCATGATCAGTCCTTTCTAAAATATCAGGTTATAGGTGACATGTCTAAAGTGTTATAGTACAATATATCCGTTTTTCTTGACAATTATGAGTATTTTAGATTATATTAATAGGTAATTGTTGCAATGAGTTTTTGATAATGGAGACTGTAAGGCCGTTGGTGCGGCAGAATGAGAGGAATAGTATGAACTTAAAAGGACGCAGTTTTTTAAAATTGTTGGATTTTACGACAGAAGAAATAGAATATCTGCTGGATTTGGCGGCTTTGTTAAAGGATAAAAAGAAAAAGGGTGAGCCTGTTGATTTCTTAAAAGGAAAAAATGTAGCGTTAATTTTTGAAAAAACTTCTACACGCACACGGTGTTCTTTTGAGGTTGCAGCCCATGATCTGGGAATGGGTGCGACTTACTTGGATCCGGATAGTTCACAGATCGGAAAGAAAGAGAGTATCGCAGATACAGCCAGAGTTCTCGGAAGAATGTTTGAAGGAATAGAATACAGAGGATATGGGCAAAAAATAGTAGAAGAACTGGCAGAATATGCAGGTGTTCCTGTTTGGAATGGTCTGACGAACGAATTCCATCCGACACAGATGTTAGCTGACCTTTTGACAATTCGTGAAAAACTCGGCCATTTGAAAGGAGTACGCCTTGTCTATATGGGAGATGCTCGTTACAATATGGGAAATTCCTGGATGGTAGCTTGTGCAAAAATGGGAATGCATTTTGTGGCTTGTGCACCAAAAGAATATTTTCCTTCCGCTGATTTGGTAGAACAATGCCGGGAAATTGCTGAACAAACGGGAGCATCCATTACTCTGACGGATAATGTGGAAATCGGGACGAAAGACGCAGATGTTATTTATACAGACGTGTGGGTATCTATGGGTGAGCCCGATGAAGTTTGGGAACAGAGAATCCGTGAACTTTCCCCATATCAGGTAAATAAAGCTGTGATGGATAATGCTGGGGAAAAAGCAATCTTTATGCATTGTCTTCCGGCATTTCATGATCTGAAAACAAAGATCGGAAAGAAAATAGAAGAACAATTTGGAATCAGCGAAATGGAAGTAACAAATGAAGTTTTTGAAAGTCCGCAATCAGTTGTTTTTGATGAAGCAGAAAATAGAATGCACACTATAAAAGCGGTTATGGCGGCTACACTGGGATGGGAAGCAGAGTAAAATAGAAAGGCGAATCGTGTCATATGGGACGAAAAAGAGGGAATCATTGGCTGGCTGTAATGGAAGTTCTTTTATCTGCTGCGATTATTATTGCAGCAGTTCTTTTGTTCTGCAACATTGAAGTGTATGAAGTTTGTTTTCCCATTATTTTTGGTTTAGCATTTTTTTTGTGTCTGGTGTATCTGGCGGAATGGATTCAGTGTCGAAATATACACAAAAAAATCGGAGGAATTGTCTTTTTAGGTATTTTAGGAGTATTATTGATTTTTATGACAGCAGCCAGTATAGGTGTGTTGGGAAGATAAAATCCGGATAGAAAATACCATATAGAGGTGAGATTGTATTATGAAAACAGAAGTTTTGGCAATGCTGCAGGAAGAAACATATGTATCCGGGCAGAAAATCTGTGACAGACTGCACGTATCCAGAACAGCTGTCTGGAAAATGATGAAACGTTTGCGGGAAGAGGGATATGAGATCGAAGCGGTTTCCAATAGAGGATATTGTTTAAAGCATATTCCGGATGTGATTACAGAAGAGGCTTGTCTGAAAGAAATGGAAACATCCTGGGCTGGCCGAAAGATTATTTACAGAGATGAAGTGGATTCTACGAATACGTTGGCGAAACAAAAAGGAGAAGAAGGTGCTCCGCATGGAACGCTGATCGTAGCAGATATGCAGACGAACGGAAAAGGGCGTCTGGGAAGAAATTGGGTTATCCCAAAAGGGCAGGCAATTGTAATGTCGTTGCTGCTCAGACCACAGATTGAACCACAGTGCGCATCCATGTTGACTTTAGTTGCCGCTCTGGCTGTCAGTCAGGCAATTAAGGAAAAGATCGGAATTGCGGTACAGATCAAGTGGCCAAATGATATTGTGTATAAAGGGAAAAAAATATGCGGTATTCTTACAGAAATGAGCGCGGAAATGGATGTCATTCATTATATAGTAGTTGGCATAGGTATTAATACCGGAAAAATTCCATTCGATAAGGAACTGGAGGAAAAAGCAGATACCCTTTATAGAATAACGGGAAATTATTTCCCGAGACGAATATTGATTTCGGCTGTCATGAAACATTTTGAAACATATTATGAACAATTTTGTCAGACAGGGGATTTGTCACTTCTTCAAAATATATATGAAGAAAGTCTTGCGAATAAAAATAATCAGGTCCGTGTTTTGGCACCCGGAAACGAATATACGGGTGAATGTCTTGGAATCACAAAAAACGGAGAATTACGTGTCCGTGATCAGAGCGGAACGTTGCGAACGGTGATGTCCGGAGAAGTATCGGTAAGGGGGATATATGGTTATGTCTGAACAGACAGAAAACGTAGTGTTGTGCGGTGCAAATTCCTACGAACAGAAATATTATTTAAATGAAAATTTCAAAAAGCTTCCGCAGAATATTAAAGATGAACTTCAAATTATGTGTGTGCTTTACACGGAAGAAGTTGGTGGTATTCTGACTTTGGAATATGAGGAAGATGGAACATTGATTTTCCGTTCGGTTGCCGATGATATGGATTATTATTATGATGAAATCAGTGCCGGTTTAAAAATTCGGCAAATGCAGAGAGAAAAAAAAGAATTGTTGGAATCATTGGAACTATATTATCGGGTATTCTATCTGGGAGAAAAAGTGGATGTTTAAAATTGGCGATATAACGATTCAACATAATACAGCATTGGGACCCATGGCAGGTGTAACAGACCTGCCCTTTCGTTTGTTGTGCAAAGAAATGGGATGCGGGCTTTTGTATACAGAAATGATAAGTGCAAAAGCGCTGTATTATAAAAATAAAAATACGGAACCTTTATTGGAGACAAGAAAAGAAGAATATCCGTTGGCATTGCAGTTATTTGGATCAGATCCGGACTTAATTGCTGATATGGCAAAGAATCTGGAAACAGGCCCCTATGATATTTTTGATTTAAACATGGGATGTCCTGTGCCGAAAGTGTTTAATAATGGTGAAGGTTCGGCTCTGATGGGAAATCCTAAGCTGGTAGAGGAAATTTTAACCAAATTGGTAAAAGCTACAAAAAAACCGGTGACGGTTAAAATACGAAAGGGAATCGATGATTCTCATGTTAATGCAGTAGAAATTGCAAAAATAGCGGAAGGCTGTGGTGTATCTGCCATTGCAGTTCATGGAAGAACACGTATGCAGTATTATAGCGGAAAAGCGGATTGGAATATTATTGCACAGGTAAAAAATGCAGTGAGTATACCGGTTATCGGTAATGGAGATATTGAAACAGGAAGGGATGCAAAAAAAATGATGGAAGAGACAGGTTGCGATGCCATTATGGTTGCACGTCGGGCAAGAGGAAACCCTTGGATTTTCCGTCAAATTAATTCGTATTTGGAAAATGGAACAGAAGAAAAAGAACCGGATTATGAAGAAATTACGGATATGATCCTACGGCATGCTTCTATGGAGGCCGAGGCGTTTGGGGAATATATGGGGGTTTTACGAATGCGAAAACATGTGGCCTGGTATACAGCAGGACTTCCCCATTCCGCGTCCATGCGTAGAAAAGTAAATGAAGCAGAAACATTACAGGATCTAAAAAGCTTATTGACAAGAGATACCCTTTCGTCTATAATATGTTAATTGGAAAAATCCGACTGCAATCATGCAATCAACCGGTCAGTAAATAGCTGGTTATCCATAACAAAAAAGGTGTTATGAAATAGGAGTCACTATTCTATGGAAAGAATTCTTTCAAATAAGGGATGGGATGGTGAAACTGTAAGTAATTGAAGGAGGCAGTATTCATGGCTGACAACAAAAAAAACATTTTAACGTATGCAGGTTTAAAACAACTGGAAGATGAATTACATGATTTAAAAGTGGTAAGACGTAAAGAAGTTGCTGAGAAGATTAAAGAAGCGCGTGAACAGGGTGACTTATCCGAAAATGCAGAGTACGACGCAGCAAAAGATGAACAGAGAGATATTGAGGCAAGAATTGAAGAATTGGAAAAAATTCTTAAAAATGCGGAAGTAGTTGTAGAGGATGAAGTTGATCTGGATAAAATCAGCATTGGATGTAAAGTAAAGGTATATGATTTTGAATTTGAAGAGGAACTGGAATTTTCTATTGTAGGTTCAACAGAAGCCAATAGTTTACAGTATAAGATATCCAATGAATCTCCGGTTGGGGCAGCTTTAATTGGCCGTAAGATTGGAGATGTAGTTAAAGTAGAAACACAGGCAGGAGAAATGGAATACAGAGTTCTTGCTATCAGCAGATAAAAGAAGAAAATGAAGGAGTGAAAACATGGCAGGACAGAATCAGGAACAGGATTTGAATCAGTTATTGAAGGTGCGCCGCGAAAAGCTTGCTCAATTGCAGGCGGATGGCAGAGACCCATTTCAGATTACGAAATACGATGTGACGGCACATACAGCGGATATTAAAGAAGGATTTGAGGAGCTGGAAGGGAAAAAAGTTTCCATTGCCGGTCGTTTGATGTCCAAACGTGTTATGGGAAAAGCATCATTCTGTAACGTTCAGGATTTAAAGGGAAGTATCCAGTCCTACGTGGCGAGAGACAGCATCGGGGAAGACTCCTATAAGGAATTTAAAAAGTTTGATATCGGTGATATCGTCGGAATCGAAGGGGAAGTATTTAAGACAAAGACAGGTGAAATTTCCATCCATGCCGCAAAGGTTACACTTTTGTCTAAGAGTCTTCAGATTCTTCCGGAAAAATTCCATGGTCTGACGAATACAGATATTCGTTATCGTCAGAGATATGTGGATTTAATCATGAATGAAGATGTAAAAGATACTTTTATAAAACGATCCAAGATTCTTAGCAGTATTCGTAAGTATTTGGACGGACAGGGATTTATGGAAGTGGAAACTCCAATGCTGGTATCCAATGCCGGTGGTGCTGCTGCCAGACCGTTTGAAACTCATTTTAATGCATTAAACGAGGATTTAAAGCTGCGCATTTCTCTTGAGTTATATTTGAAGAGATTAATTGTGGGTGGTTTGGAACGTGTTTATGAGATTGGCCGTGTTTTCCGAAATGAAGGTTTGGACACCAGACATAATCCGGAATTTACACTGATGGAATTGTATCAGGCCTATACAGATTATCACGGCATGATGGATTTGACAGAAAATCTGTATCGATTTGTTGCTCAGGAAGTATTGGGAACCACTAAAATTTCATATAATGGTATTGAAATGGATTTGGGTAAGCCATTTGAACGACTGACTATGGTAGATGCTGTAAAGAAATATGCTGGTGTGGATTTCAATGAAATTCATACATTGGAAGAAGCCAGAGCAGCAGCAAAAGAGCATAATGTCGCATATGAAGAGAGACACAAAAAGGGAGATATTCTGAATCTGTTTTTTGAAGAATTCGTAGAAGAACATTTGGTTCAGCCTACCTTTATTATGGATCATCCGATCGAAATTTCTCCTTTGACAAAGAAAAAGCCGGAAAATCCGGAATATGTGGAACGTTTTGAGTTCTTTATGAATGGATGGGAAATGGCAAATGCATATTCAGAATTAAATGATCCGATTGATCAGAGAGAACGTTTTGCAGCACAGGAAGAATTGTTTGCACAGGGAGACGAGGAAGCCAATCATACAGATGAAGATTTCCTGAATGCATTGGAAATCGGTATGCCTCCGACAGGCGGAATTGGATTTGGAATTGACCGTATGTGTATGCTTCTGACCGATTCTCTGGCAATCAGAGATGTGCTTTTGTTCCCGACAATGAAGTCACAGGGTGCTGCTAAGAACGAAGCAAACAACGCTGCACAGTCAACTCCAGTAGCTGCAAAAGTAGTTGTTCCAGTCGAAGAAACAGCTGCACCAGCGAAGGTTGAGATCGATTTCTCTAATGTAGAAGTTGAACCATTATTTGAAGATATGGTAGACTTCGAAACATTCAGCAAATCAGATTTCCGTGCTGTTAAGGTAAAAGAATGTGAAGCAGTTCCAAAATCTAAGAAGCTTCTGAAATTCCTTCTTGACGATGGTTCAGGCGTAGATCGTGTGATTTTAAGCGGTATTCATGATTACTACGAACCAGAAGAGTTAGTAGGAAAGACATTACTTGCAATCACAAACCTTCCACCACGTAAGATGATGGGAATTGATTCTTGTGGTATGATCATCTCCGCTACACACCTTGTAGAAGGAAGAGAAGGACTGAACGTTCTGATCCTTGATGATCACATTCCGGCAGGAGCAAAATTGTACTAAGAGCAAGAAATTTTAAGCTATATTTTAAACAGAAAAACAGGTTACTACACCACATTTACACCAAATTTTTTAAAAGTCTAAGAGAAGGACTCTGCAAAAGAACGGTGTAAAAGAAAACTAGTAATAAAAGAAACAGTTGAGTGTACCAAAAAAGTTGGTGCACCCAGCTGTTTTTTGTTTCTTAAAAATATTTAAATATCAAAAATGGAAGTAATCAGTGTTGTAGTTGGTTATTTTTTATTCTATATCGCACATCAACAATTCAAAAATTTTTATATATTTCCCAGCAGACCCTGTAAAAATGCCTCTCAGCATTTCGTTATATAGAAGGATATTTAATAATATCAATCTTTGTACATTGACAATTGAATAGCTTTTGAATATGAAGATACCTGAATTGAATATGCATGCGGCGTGTCTGTTCAGAGCATACAATCCTAAAAGAAGAGGGTTAGGGAACGGAAATATTTGAAAGCGTAATAAAACGATTTATTAACTGCGCAAGAGATAGCTTAATAAAAACTATATGTGTAGGTGATGAAGTGCAAAATACTATATCTACACTTGATTTTTTTGATACAGAATTGAAAGGAACGATATTTATGACAAGATTAACGAAGTATGAGAAGGAAACTATTATTCTTACAAATGAGGAAGATGATTTTTGGAATGTGTTTACATATAACAAAGGA
>JAPFDH010000050.1 GCA_026169045.1 Lachnospiraceae bacterium
AAGGAAGAAGTTTTGATGAAGTATCGGATGAAACCATCCAGCGTGTGGAGGACTGGATCAACCATCTTCCCCGGAAATTATTTCAATATGCTTCATCGGAACAGCTTTTTCAAAGTGTCCTATTTGATCTTGCAATTTAGACAATGAAAAATACTTGACAAAAATACGAAAAAGTGGTTGACAAACCCTTTTTTGCTATGTATAATATGCTAGTGCATATGAGGAAATCTTTGTATGCGCAGAATCCGACAATTGGAGGTTGTGATGCAGATTAATTTATCTGAACTGTTTACCACAGAAGGTATGCAGAAGCAGTACCAGATCCCGATTGAGATGAACGTATTTCAGAGTCCTGCCGGAGATTATCCGATTACGGAGTGTAAACCAGTGGAACTTTGTATTACTCATGTGAAAAACCGCAATTTAGAGATTCGCGGCAGTCTGGATTTGCATCTGCAGATTCCATGTGACCGTTGTTTGGAGCCGGTGGATATTCATATTCAAACGGAAATCGAAAAGGATGTGGATATGAACCTGAGCGAAGGCGAACGAGTGGAAAATTTGGATGAACAGCCTTATATCAGTGGACATAACCTTGACGTAGACGTATTGGTCTGCGATGAGCTTATCGTGAACATGCCTATGAAAGTCCTGTGCAGTGAAGACTGTAAAGGAATCTGTAATAGATGTGGTGCAAATCTCAATCATGGGACTTGCGACTGCGACGTCACGGAGCTTGACCCACGAATGTCGGTTATCCGTGATATCTTTAAAAATTTCAAGGAGGTGTAACCATGTCTATTTGTCCAAAGAATAAATCTTCTAAGGCAAGAAGAGACAGCCGTAGAGCAAACTGGAAGATGAGTGCTCCAAATTTAGTAAAGTGCAGCAAGTGCGGTGCTTTAATGATGCCTCATAGAGTATGTAAGGCATGCGGTTCCTATAATAAGAAAGAAATCATTAAAGTTGAGGACTAATCCCTTTTTCTTTTAGAGATTTCAAAATAACGCATGACAGCGGAAGGAACAAGGCTGTTATAAAATTCTACAGATACAAAAAAGGAATCAAGTCGTATATTAAGATGACGGCTTGGTTCTTTTTGTATTCTACGGAATGATTTTGGCGTTTGGAAATCCCTTTGTTTTTCGGTGTATAGGATAAGAAATAGAGATATATGGACAAGTATTTCATTTTTAGGAAAATTTGTAGTTGATTTCTTGTAATGTATCTAGTATAGTAATGATAGACTTTTGGTAAATGGAGGCACATATGATAACAGTTGCTGTTGATGCAATGGGCGGAGATAATGCGCCTGTTGAAATAGTCAAAGGGGCGGTAGATGCTGTTGGAAGAAGGTCTGATATAAAAGTCACTCTGGTGGGAAGAAAAACTGACATAGAACAGGAACTTTCCAAGTATACTTATGACAGAGACAGAATTCAGATTCAGCATGCATCTGAGGTAATCGAAACTGGAGAACCGCCGGTTGCATCGATTCGAGGGAAAAAAGATTCCTCCATTGTGGTGGGATTGAGACAGGTAAAAGATAAACAGGCAGATGCTTTTGTTTCCTGTGGCAGTACAGGAGCAGTACTTGTCGGAGGACAATTGATTGCCGGTAAGATAAAAGGTGTGAAGAGACCGCCGCTGGCTCCTCTTCTTCCTACGGAAAAAGGGGTATCTTTGTTGATTGACTGCGGAGCCAATGTGGATGCCCGTTGCGAGCATTTGATTCAGTTTGCAAAGATGGGTTCCATCTATATGGAACATGTGGTAGGGATCCCCAATCCCCGCGTGGCGATTTTAAATATCGGCGTTGAAGAAGAAAAGGGAAATGCACTGGTAAAAGAAACATATCCGCTTTTAAAAGAATGTAAAGATATTAATTTTATTGGAAGCATTGAGGCGAGAGAGATTCCGTCCGGTGCCGCAGATGTCATTGTATGTGAGGCATTTGTCGGAAATGTGGCTTTGAAGCTGTATGAAGGTGTTGGAAATACATTGATCAAGCAGATCAAAGGCGCAATGCTTTCTTCATTGCGAGGAAAAATAGGCGCTCTTCTTGCAAAGCCTTCTTTGAAACAGGTGCTGAAAAAATTTGATGCCAGTGAATATGGAGGTGCTCCACTTCTGGGGTTAAATGGTCTTGTTGTGAAGGCACATGGAAGTTCGAAGGCGAAAGAAGTCACCAATGCTATTATTCAGTGTGTGGCATTCACAGAGCAGAAAATCAATGATAAGATTAAAGAAAGTTTGAATGTACAGTAGGCAAATGCCGAAAGAAAGAATTGAAAATCAGGAAAACAAGTTAAGGAGGATATTAAAATGGAATTTGAAAAGTTACAGGAGATTATTGCAGAGGTATTAAATATCGAGACAAGTGAGATTACAATGGAGAGCACATTTGTAGATGATCTGGGTGCAGACTCTTTGGATATTTTCCAGATTATTATGGGAATTGAAGAAGCATTTGATGTGGAAATCCCAAATGAAGCTGCAGAAAAGATCGTAACAGTGGGAGATGCAGTAGAAGAAATCAAAAAAGCAACTTCCCAGAACTAAAAAAAGAAAAAGCCGTTGCAGCGAACCATTGAGATCGGGCAGCGGCTTTTTACGTTTTGCGCGTAGACAACGAGCCATGTGCGGGTGCTTGCATCCGCATACGGCGATTGTCCATCGTTTAGGTAAATAGAAGAAGTTTCGGGTAAGATTAATATATGCAGTGATATCTGCAAAGAAGAGGAGAGTTATGGAAAAAAAATTGGAAAGACTGGAAGAAGTCATCGGATATCGGTTTCAAAAAGCTTCTCTGGTAAAACAGGCAATGATACACAGCTCTTTCACAAATGAGCATCATATGAATAAACTGGCGTGCAATGAACGACTGGAATTTTTGGGGGATGCCGTACTGGAAGTGGTTTCCAGTGATTTTTTATACCGTACGTATCCGGAAAAACCGGAAGGTGAGCTGACAAAAATGCGTGCCAGTATGGTGTGTGAGCCCACTTTGGCCATGTGTGCCAGAGATATTCATCTTGGGGATTACCTTCTTTTGGGAAAAGGAGAGGATGCTACCGGAGGAAGAAAGAGGGATTCCATTTTATCAGATGCAATGGAGGCGTTGATTGGAGCGATTTATTTGGATGGTGGTTTTGCTAATGCAAAAGAGTTCATTGAAAAATTTGTACTCAATGATGTGGAAAATAAACAGCTCTTTTATGATAGCAAGACTATCCTGCAGGAAATCGTGCAGCGGGAATACGGAGCGGTATTGCGTTACACGATGCTGGCTGAAGAGGGACCGGAACATGATAAACACTATACCATGCAGGCCATGATCGGAGAAAAGGCCGCCGGAATCGGAATCGGACGTACAAAAAAAGCAGCACAGCAGATGGCAGCATATCAAACAATTCTTTCGTTGAAGAAAAGGTAGGAGAGCATGTATTTAAAATCCATCGAAGTACAGGGATTCAAATCATTTGCAAATAAAATAAAATTTGAATTTCATAACGGGATTACCGGAATAGTAGGGCCCAATGGGAGCGGTAAAAGTAATGTGGCGGATGCGGTTCGCTGGGTACTGGGAGAACAAAGTGCAAAGCAGCTTCGTGGGAGCAATATGCAGGATGTCATTTTTTCCGGAACAGAGAACCGAAAACCCCAAAGTTATGCGTATGTATCAATTACATTGGATAACTCAGATCATAAACTGGCCATAGAGTATGATGAAGTAACAGTCACTAGAAGAGTGTATCGTTCGGGAGAAAGTGAGTACCGCATCAATGGCAGTTCGTGCCGCCTAAAGGATATTAATGAGTTGTTTTATGATACCGGAATCGGAAAAGAGGGATATTCCATTATCGGTCAGGGACAGATTGACCAGATTTTAAGTGGGAAACCGGAGGAAAGACGGGAGCTGTTTGATGAGGCAGCAGGCATTGTCAAATTTAAGAGAAGAAAAGCGATTGCTTTAAAACGTCTGGAAGAAGAACGGACCAATATGGTGCGTGTCAATGATATTCTTTCTGAATTGGAAAAGCAGGTAGGGCCGCTTCAAAGCCAGGCAGAGACTGCCAGGGCATATCTGCGTCTGAAAGAGAATTTGAAGGTCTATGATATACATACCTTTTTACTGGAAAGGGATCATATCAGAGAGCTTTTATTACAATTGGATGAAAAAATACACATTGCACAGGATGAACTGGATGATGTCCGACGCAGAGGGGAACAGCAGAAGGAAAAATACGATGCGTTGGAAGCGGAAATGGAAAAGCTGGAACAGGAAATTTCCAGTGGTCAGGAAATACTGAATGGAATCATTGTAGAAAAGGGAAATTTATCCGGTCGTATTGAGGTGATGCGGGAGCAAATCAATACGGAAAAAATGAATGAGGAACATATCAGAAACCGTATGCATTCCATTAAAGAAGAAATTACAGAGAAAGAAAAAGAAAAAGAAGAGTTGGAAAAACAGCAGACGGTAATTCGGCAACAAATTTATGATTTGGAGAATGCCAGACAATGCATGCGCATGGAACTGGAAGGTCAGGATGCAAAGATGGAAGAGTTCCGCCAGGCATCGGAAGCGGATAAAGAGAAAGTAATTCAACTGTTAAATGAGAAATCATCTTATACCGCACAATCCCAAAGGGTGGAGACGATGCTGGAACAGGCACTGATTCGCCGGGCGGAATTGGCACAGAAACTGATTCTGAGTAAAAGTGAAGAAGAAAAACATATCCAGGTGGAGAAGTCTTTTTCAACGGAACGGGAACGTTTGGTAAAAGAGAGAGAACAGTTGGAGAAGGAGCAAACGGTTCTGAATCAGAAGCTCAGTGAGACAGAAGCAGAGTTGAGAAAAACGGCCGATGAAGCCACGGCATGCGATCAGGAATGGCGTGCCGCAAAAACTAAGGCGGATTCCCTCAGAAATCTGGCGGAACGGTATGAAGGATATGGAAACAGCATACGAAGAATTATGGAAATTCGTTCCAACAAACGGGGAATTCATGGTGTTGTGGCGGATTTGATTCATACACAAAAGAAATATGAAACTGCCATTGAAATTGCGCTGGGAGGAAGTATTCAGAATATTGTTACGGATACGGATCAGACAGCAAAGCGGCTAATTGAATTTTTAAAGAAAAATAAATATGGAAGAGCTACATTTTTACCGTTGAACGGAATCCAGACGTCCAATGGGTTTCATCATCAGGAGGCTTTAAAGGAATCGGGAATGATTGGTTTGGCCTCTTCGCTGGTAGAAACGAAAGAAGAATATCGGGGATTAGTCAATCATCTGCTGGGACGTGTTGTGGTGGCCGAAACGATTGATGATGCCATCCGTACGGCCCGAAAATACCGTTATAGTTTCCGTATTGTGACATTGGAGGGGGATTTGGTAAACACGGGCGGATCCATGACCGGTGGTGCTTTTAAAAATAACAGTAATCTTTTGGGAAGAAGCCGTGAGATTGAAGAATTGGAACAAAAAGCTGCAGATGCTTCCAAACGAAAAGAAAAAGCCCAAAAAGCCTGGGATACACTGAAAAAAATGCAGAGTGAATGGCTGGAACAGATGAAAGAGCAGACCAGCCAGATACAGAGTATTCGGATCAAAGAGACTGAGATTGGCATGAATCAGAAACAGGCGGCAGATCGTATCAAGGAAGTGGTAAATGCCAGAGCAGACTATGTTGCCGAAACAAAAGAATTGGAAGAAAAAATTCAGGAAATCCGAAAAGAAGAAGCAAAATTAGAGCAATATATTGATTTGATTGAACAGAAAAACCGACAGGCGGAATCTTCGATTCGAGATTATGCCGATGCTTTGAAAAAGGAACAGGATGCAAGGGATCAATTGGCCAAGAAAGTAGAGGAGATAGGTCTTCAGTATGTAAATCTGACTCAGTCAGAGCATTTTGCACAGGAGAATCGGGAACGTATCGGCAGAGAACTTCAAAAACTTTTGAATGAGAAAGAAGAACTGGTTTCTCGAAAAGAAAACAGTTATGAAGCGATAGCCAGACGGGAAGACGAAATCTGTCTGCTTCAGGAACAAATGAAGGAAAAAGAAAAAGAAACCGTAACTATCCGCGCCGAAGTGGAAAAAATGTCCCGGCTTAAGGAAGAAAAACAAATCAGTCAAAAAAAATTTTTCAATGAGAGAGAAGAATATGCCAGACAGGATGCAGCGCTGGATAAAGAATTGTTCCGTCTTAATGGGCAAAGAGAAAAACAGGAAGAATTATTGGAAGGGCGTATTCAATATTTGTGGACAGAATATGAGTTGATCCCCAGTGAAGCAGAAAAAATGAGGAAAGAAGAATATAAAGATCTTTCTTTGATTCGCCGCCAGGCAGGGGAGCTGCGCAACCAGATTAAGGCATTGGGAAGTGTCAATGTCAATGCCATAGAGGCATATGATGAGTTGTCCAAACGATTTGACTTTATGAAGACTCAGCATAATGATTTGGTAGAGGCAGAGGCTTCTCTGGTTCAGGTTATTGAAGAATTGGATGTGGGAATGCGGCGTCAGTTTGAGGAAAAATTCGAGGATATTCGACGGGAATTTGACAAAGTATTTAAGGAACTTTTCGGCGGAGGAAAAGGTTCCCTGGAATTAACAGAGGGAGAGGACATCATCGAAGCAGGGATTCGTATCATTTCTCAGCCGCCCGGAAAAAAATTGCAAAATATGATGCAGTTATCCGGAGGAGAAAAGGCATTGACGGCGATCGCTCTTTTGTTTGCGATACAGAACTTAAAACCGTCACCGTTTTGTCTTTTGGATGAAATTGAAGCGGCATTGGATGATTCCAATGTAGGACGTTTTTCCGGATATTTACACAAGCTAACAAAATATACGCAGTTCATTGTGATTACCCATAGAAGGGGAACCATGGTTGCGGCGGATCGTCTGTATGGAATTACCATGCAGGAAAAAGGCGTTTCCACGCTGGTAAGTGTGAATTTGGTAGAACAAGAGTTAAAATAACAGATGTCTAGGAAAGGAGATTATCTTATAATGGGTGAGAAAAAGGGATTTTTCAGTAGACTGGTACAGGGGCTGGCTAAGACAAGAGATAATATTGTATCCGGTATTGATTCTATATTCAGTGGATTTTCAGCGATTGATGATGACTTTTATGAAGAGCTGGAAGAAGCTCTTATTATGGGAGATATTGGAATCGATACGACAATGTCAATCATGGAAACATTGCGTCAAAAAGTAAAAGAACAAAAAATAAAAGATCCGGCAGAATGCAAAGCATTGCTGATCAATAGTATTAAAGAACAAATGAATCTGGGTGATAATGCGTATGAATTTGAAAACAGAAAGTCAGTTGTTTTGGTAATTGGCGTGAATGGTGTGGGAAAAACCACATCTATTGGAAAAATGGCGGAGCAGCTCAAGTCAGAAGGAAAGAGCGTTTTATTGGCAGCGGCTGATACATTCCGTGCGGCAGCTGTAGAACAGTTGACAGAATGGGCAAATCGTGCCAATGTGGGTATTGTGGCACAAAAAGAGGGATCCGATCCGGCTGCTGTAATCTATGATGCTGTGGCAGCAGCAAAAGCGCGTGATGTGGATGTGCTTCTCTGCGATACGGCAGGACGCTTACACAATAAGAAAAATTTGATGGAAGAGTTAAAAAAAATCAACCGTATTATTGAACGGGAGTATCCGCAGGCATACCGTGAAAATCTCATTGTTCTGGATGCCACCACAGGTCAAAATGCTTTGGAACAGGCAAAACAGTTCCGGGAAGTAGCGGATGTCACCGGAATTATACTGACAAAGATGGACGGTACTGCAAAAGGTGGTATCGCTGTGGCAATACAATCGGAATTGGGACTGCCTGTCAAATATATCGGTGTAGGTGAAAAAATTGATGACCTCCAAAAATTTGATTCCGATGAATTCGTAAATGCGCTGTTTAACATTTCAAAGTAAAAAGTTCTTGCCATTCTTTGTGGAATGTATTATGATTAAACACAGTAAAACTCTACTATAGTAAAGTTGTGACTGGGAAAATAATGAAAAGAGGGATGTTGTTATGCTGACATTGGAAAAATTTGAAGAAGCCAGTGAAGCGGTACAAAACGTAACACTGGAAACAAAACTTAGGTACAGTGAATATTTTACAAATCAAACCGGAAATAAGGTTTGGTTTAAACCGGAGAATCTGCAGTATACAGGTGCCTATAAGGTTCGAGGCGCATATTATAAGATTAGCACGCTGAGTGAAGAAGAGCGGTCAAAAGGTCTGATTACAGCTTCAGCGGGAAATCATGCGCAAGGAGTTGCTTATGCTGCAAAAATTTTCGGATGCAAGGCTGTCATTGTAATGCCTACGACAACCCCTCTGATTAAAATTAATCGTACAAAAAGTTATGGTGCAGAAGTAGTTTTATACGGAAATGTATATGATGAAGCATGTGCCCATGCACTGAAGCTGGCAGAAGAACATGGATATACATTTATTCATCCGTTTAATGATCTGGATGTAGCGGCCGGACAGGGCAGCATCGCTATGGAGATTGTAAAGGAATTGCCTACCGTGGATTATATTCTTTGCCCCATTGGCGGTGGCGGTTTATGTGCCGGAGTGTCCACTTTGGCTAAGATGCTGAATCCTAAGATAAAGGTGATTGGAGTAGAGCCGGAAGGGGCTAACTGTATGCAGAAATCCATAGAAAACGGAGAAGTGACGACTCTGCCTGCTGTGAATACCATTGCAGACGGTACAGCAGTAAAGACCCCGGGCGATCAGGTATTTCCATATATCCGTGATAATGTGGATGAAATTATCACAGTGGCTGACGATGAGTTAATCGGAGCATTTTTGGATATGATTGAAAATCATAAGATGGTAGTGGAAAATTCCGGTCTGCTTACAGTAGCTGCTTTAAAGCATCTGAATGTAAAAGGGAAAAAAGTGGTTTCCATATTGAGTGGAGGAAACATGGATGTGATCACGATGTCTTCCGTGGTACAACATGGATTGATTCAGAGAGGACGTATTTTTACAGTCTCTGTTCTGCTGCCGGATAAGCCGGGTGAATTGGTAAAGGTTGCCAGCGTTATTGCGGAACAGAAGGGTAATGTGGTAAAATTGGAACATAACCAGTTTGTAAGCATCAACCGAAATTCAGCAGTGGAATTGCGTATCACGCTGGAATCCTTCGGTCATGAACATAAAGAACAGATTTTGCAGGCTTTGGAGGAGAAAGGATACCGCCCGAAGTTGGTAAAACCAAGTCTTTAATCAAATAATAGGGAAAAATTCCGGTTTCTGTTTTGAACGGATATCATGAGAACAGTCTTGTTTGAAAAAATGGGAAAGGCATGAAAATATAGGATGCTCATTTTTTCAGACAGCACTGTTCTTTTTTACATTATTTTAAAATAGGCATATGAACAGTATTGACAAAGATACTTGTCAATGATATATTGAAAATGACAAATATAGTTGTCATGATGACAAAAGAATATGTCATTTGTATAAAGTTTACAAAAAGACAGGAACAGGTCTGGAAGAATGAAAGATTGGGAATTGAGAAAAAAGGAGGAAAAGGAAAATGCCGTTATACAATCGGTTGAAAGAATACAGGGCCAGGCTTGGAGTGAATCAACAGGAAATGGGAAAATTGGTAGGAGTATCTAGGCAGACAATTAGTTTGATTGAAAGAGGAGATTATTCCCCTTCCGTTACACTGGCGTTAAAAATTGCCAGTGTATGTCAGACGAGTGTTGAGAAGATATTTTGGTATGAGGAGGGAGAAGATGACGGAGAAATCTGAAAAGAAAAATTCGAAAAAGTCGCTGCTGCTTTTTTTGCTGATGCTATTTGGATGTATGCTTATTGGAGGAATTATAGGTGGATGGATGACTATCCAGCAAGACAGTGTAAAACAGTATATGGAATGGATCTGTAATACGATACAGAAATGGAGCCCATGGATGGCTGTTCTTATTACAATCGCAGGAATGGTTCTAACCATTCTGATCTACATTCAATGTAAGAGATCTGTGGATTTTTGGAATGGAGAAGATGAGGAATATATAGAAAAATTGGAAAAGAAGTGTTCTATTGGACAAATTATTCTCATAATAACCATGATATTTATTTATTCATTTGATGCGATCGCGATGCTGGAAGGAGTTGAAGGTGAAAATGTAAAATGGATTGCCGTTCCGGTTATAGATTTGCTGATTGTCATGGCATTGTCTACGTTCATGCAGCATAAATATGTGAATTTAATTAAAAAGATCAATCCGGAAAAAAGAGGAAGTGTTGTTGAATTTAACTTTAAGAAAACTTGGATGAAGAGTTGTGACGAACAGGAACGGATGGCTATTTACAGAAGCAGTTATCGGTCTTTCCAGGTGATGCAGGGTGCATTTCCCATTTGTTGGTGCATATTACTGCTGCTTAGTTTGTGCATGAATATTGGGGTAATACCTTTTCTTATGATTGGAGTTTTATGGATACTTCATACGATTACTTATTGTTTGGAATCGTTAAAGGTATATGACAGATAAAAAAGAGATTAGGGAGGATATATGATACAGATACAAAATTTAACCAAAGTATATCGGCTTTCCAACAAACAGAAAAAAGAGCAGAATACAAAAGAAGGAAAGAAAATCGCAGCAGACCATATTTCACTGTACATGAAAAAAGGTGAAATTTACGGAATTTTGGGAACGAATGGTGCAGGAAAAACCACGATCCTTCGCTGTTTAGCCACATTGTTAAAGCCGACGGAAGGAAGTGTTCAGATAGACGGATATGATACGGTGAAAGAAGGGGAAGAAGTAAGGAAACGAATTGGTTTCTTGACCAATGAGATGAAATTAGATCCCCAATTCCGATTGAATTATCTGGTTCGCTTTTTCGGTATGCTTCATGGAATGAAGGATGCAGAAATCGAAGAGAGGAAAAATGAATTATTTCAACGATTCGGAATTATGGATTTTCAGGATAAACTGATTGAAGAATTGTCTACCGGAATGAAACAGAAAGCCGCCATTGCTGTCAGTTTGATTCATGATCCGGAAGTAATTATTTTTGATGAACCCACCAGCGGTTTGGACATTATTACAGCACGTGCGGTAACGGATTATCTTTTGGAGCTGAAAGAAAAAGGAAAAACTATTGTAATTTCTACTCATATTATGTCAGAAGCGGAAAAACTGTGTGATCGGATTGCGGTGATTATGGATGGAAAAAAAGTGATAGAAGGTACGCTGGATGAAATTTTACAGCAAACGGAGCAGAAGGATTTGGAAGACGCCTTTTTTTCTTTGTATCAGAAAACAAATAAATAAGCGTAGCGGTTCAGCACCTATTTGTAAAAGTGACTCTACGAGGCTGTTCTTTAAGCATGTTATGGCAGAAAGGATTTTTAAATGAACGGAATTAGGATTATCTTTAACAAAGAAATGCATCGGGTTTGGAAAGACCCGAAAATGATCTTGTCATTGTTTGTTGTCCCGGTGGTTATGATGATTTTAATGTATGGTTTAATCGGAATGCTGGGAAGTAAGAGCGAAAAAGATGTGCAGACCCATCGGTCAATTGTGCGAATTCAGAATGCACCGGAAGGATTGGCAGATGAATTGAAACCTTTTTCAGAAGAAGCAGAGATTCAATATTTGTCTTCCGAAGATGACGTGGAATCGGTGAAAACAGAGATTTATGAGGGGAAAACGGATCTTCTTGTTATTTTTCCGGAAACTTTTTCGGAGGATATACAGACATATCAGTCAGGAATGCCCCATCCGGATGTAAAAACATATTATAATCCATCGGAAACCTATTCGGAACTTGCCAGAGAACGATTTGTTGGCAGCATGCAGGAATATGAAAAAACTATTTTGGAAAAACGATTTGGCAGTGTGGATGTCCTGACAGCTTTTACGATTGATGCCACCAATCAGGAAAGTCAAATTATGGATGAAAAGAAGGCCAGTGCTGCCTATTTGAGCATGATGCTTCCCTATTTGATTACCCTTCTTTTGTTTGCCGGAACAATGTCTTTAGGGACGGATACGATTTCGGGTGAAAAAGAAAGGGGTACTATGGCAAGCATGCTGGTGACTCCGGTAAAACGTACTTCCATAGTTATGGGCAAACTGCTGGCGCTTACAGTATTATCCCTCATATCGGCGTTGGTCTATATTATTTCTATGGTGATAGCGCTGCCTAAAGCCATGTCTGGACTAGGCGATATGTCCATTACTTTGGATGCGGGACAGATTGTAATGATTGCGTTTATTATGTTGACGCTTGCCTTTTTGTATGTGGCATTAGTGGGAATCGTGGCAGTTTATGCCAGAACAGTGAAAGAAGCGGCAAGTTATGTATCACCCATTTATTTGCTGGTTATTGTAGCGGGTATTATTACGATGTTTTCAGGAAATGATGGTCATTCTTGGGTAGAGTATATGATACCAATTTACAACAGCAGTTTGGCGTTGGGAGATGTCTTGTCCGGTGAATTGGAAATCCTTCCCTTTGTGATAACCATACTGTCTTCAGTGGTTGCAGGCGGGCTTCTTACAGCTGGGATTGCGAAGGCATTTGGGAATGAACATGTTATGTTTCACGCATAAGTTATCATATATGATTTAACGATGAGAGACACGCTTTGCTAGTTTCTCACGTTCGCGGACAGTCGCCGTATCTGCGATTCATTGTCTGCGCGCAAATAAAAACGAATACCCGCAGCAGGCAATAGCATAAAGTGTCGCCCGCTGCGGGTATTCGTTTTTGTTAGTTTTTCCAGAACTCCCAGAAAAATCCGTCAGATTCGGAATCATCGGTTTCATTCTGGGATGGTGAAACGAGTTCATTATCTTTAGATGAAGATTCATTTTGGGAAGAATCTTTTTTTGTTTCATTTTGGGAATCACTGTCGGTAGTTTCCTTATTCTTGTCATCTGTTTCTGATGTGGCAGGTTCAGTGGTCTCCGGTTCATGATGAATAGTACAATAGGTATTGAGGTTATACGGAACAGCATTTTTAACATCATCTGTTATTACCGGGTTCAGTGGGTCATCACCCAGGTCTTTTGGATCGATGATCGTATAAACGCGATTTTCCACCAGATTTTTTGGACACCAGGAAGTGGATAACTTATGGGAAACTTCACAAATCGAGTAGGATACATGACGGGAACACTTTGTGGTAGGTGCCGTTCCATGGGCAAAATATTCTTCATAAACGACACAGCCATCATCCTGATCGCAAACTCCTTTAACAGCCAGTTGACCGGATTTACTGCAGATAGTAGCGACTTCCAAATCACTGGACTGTTCAAATCCGATGTCCTCTTTTCCTTCATGGATCTGAGCCATGACCTTCTGCCAAATGATTTTATGATAATCCCCTTCAGAACCGAGGGTGACGGATTCATCGTAGCCAGACCAGATTCCGCAGGTGACGTAGGGGGAATAGCCGACAAACCATAAGTCATTATGATCTGTGGTAGAACCGGATTTTCCGGCAATGCTCATATTGGGAACTTCACAAAGTTCTCCTGTGGGAGCAATACCGTGGGAGCGCCATGGCGTGTCACCGGAGATAGTATCTTCCATAGCCAGAGTCAAAAGGGAGGCTGTGGAGTTTTTTATAACTGTATGGGTTTCCGGTTCAGTTTCCAGTAAAATCTGACCGTTCTGATCCAGAACTTTTGTGTAGTAGACAGGTTCGGTATAAACCCCGCCATTTGCGATAGCGGCATAAGCGGCTGTCAGCTCACTGTTGTAAACACCATATGTGATACCTCCAAGAGCGAGGGAAGGTGTTTTATCTTCCGGAACCAGCGTACTGATTCCAAAATCTTCAGCATAATCAATTCCCACCGTAGGGGATACGGTATCCATCATACATTTTGTTGCGATAATATTCATAGAGTAGGCAATACCCTGCCGGATATTTGCATAGCCTACATAGGAATCTCCCCACCAGTTGGAAATGGAATGATTGTCTACAGTATAAGGAGCATCGTAATACGTACTGGCTAAAGTAGCTCCGCCGCTGTCCAGCGCAGGTGCAAATGTGGTGATAACTTTAAAACAGGAACCCGGTTGCCTTTTGGAATCGGTGGCACGGTTTAGAGTCAGACTGCCTGTTTTTTCTCCCCGTCCTCCTGTAAGGGCTAAAACATGACCGGTATTTTGATCCATAATAAACATAGATACCTGCGGTTCCAAAATCGGAGTGATTGTTTCGGAAACAATGACATCGCTGTCATTGACAACATATTCTTTAAACTGTTCGATACATGCATTCATTGTTTCTGTATCATCAAACAGCAATTGAAATTTAATTTGTCCTAAGGTAATTTTAAAGTATTCTTCTATATTGGATTCGTTGTACGTTTCTGTAGTACCGTCATTATGTTCCAATGTAAGACTGTAATTCATGGAATATTGGGTTACAGGATAATTATCGGGGTCATTGACTTCTTTATCTACGATGGATTGAATCGTTGGATCCATTGTAGTGTAAATTTTTAGACCGCCGCTGTAGAGAAGATGATATGCCTGTGTTTCCGTATACCCCAATTGATTCTGAAGATCTTCCGCCACCTGTTCAAATACGGTGTCGGTAAAATAAGAAAACACCTGGGTGGTAGAAGTATCGCTAGGGGTAATCTGGATACGGGAGTATACATCATCTCGTAGTGCTTCGTCGTATTCCTCTTGCGTGATCATATTGTTTTGAAGCATATAACTTAAAACAATATCCCGTTTTTGTTTGTTTTGATCGGGATGGCGGATTGGATTATACAAAGACGGATTCTGGGTAATGGCTGCGATGACAGCACATTCAGATAGGGTGAGATCAGAGACGTCTTTGTTAAAATAGCGTTTCGATGCTGACTGAACACCCAGAGTATTGTTTCCCAGATTTATGGTGTTCAAATAGTATTGCATGATGGTATTTTTATCCAGCTGTTCTTCCAATTTTAAAGCAAGATACTGTTCCTGGATTTTCCGTTCCAGTTTGTCTCCGAAATTTGTTTCCAGACCGCCATTAAAAATATTATTTTTAATAAGCTGCTGAGTAATCGTGCTGGCGCCTTCAGAAAAATCACCTGTGGTAATACCTACAATGCCTGCCCGAAGGATCCCTTTGATATCAACTCCGTTGTGTTCACGGAACCGGGAGTCTTCAATGGCAATAAAAGCATTAACCAGATCGTCGGGAATCTGATCGTATGTGACATCTTCACGATTGGTGCCCTCTTTGACCAGTTTTTGCATGACATTTCCATCAGCATCATAGATTGTAGAATAATGCCCTTTCGGTTTTACAGCATCAATAAGAGCAATATCAGGAGCATTATTTAGAATACTGCGCACAACTCCGTATCCGGCACAGACCCCGGCGATTAATACCAGAATGATAATCATCAAAATACTTTTAAAGATAGTAAGGATAACTTTTCTCTGGGTTTTGGGAGCGGTGGAAGATTGCTTACTTAATCGTTCTTTCACCTTTTTTTTGCCAAAATTCATAGTATTCTCCATTTCAAATTTAAATGTATCACTGTGTGACAAGCTGATATAAAATTTCAGCCGATAAATATATTATACCATAACCGGGCGGGACTGTATACGGGCGTAATTGTATTTTCAGGAGCTTTTTGTAACAGTTCAGTCATAGGGCTGTAAATGAGTAAAACAGTGGCGATAGCCACAATAAGCACGCAGTGCGGTTTTACGAATGGCGCGGGCTGAACTGTTACAGCTTTTTGTTGAGAAAAAAGAATAGATGTATTAGAATAGAATCAGTATCTATATAAAGAATTTAAAAGAAAACATTTGATTAATGGAAAAATAAATAAAACAGGAAGGGTATTTGAAGGATAAAAAATGACTATGGTGAAAGAATACAGGACAATTTATGAGGACGGAATAGGAGAAATTGTGGAGAAAAAATCCCGTTTTATCTGTCACATCTTTCATGTGACGACACAGGAAGAAGCAGAAGCTATTCTGGAAAAGATACGAAAAGAATATTGGGATGCATCCCATAATTGCTATGCATATTGTATCGGAAAAAAACAGGAACTTATGCGTTGTTCTGATGATGGAGAACCGGCACAGACAGCCGGGCGTCCAATGCTTGACATTTTGATCAATCAGAATCTATGTGATGTTTTAGCTGTGGTGACCAGATATTTTGGTGGGACGTTGTTGGGTACAGGAGGATTGGTACGGGCTTATTCGGGAGCAGTTAAGCAAGGATTGTTGGAATCGGTGATTGTAGATAAAAAGCTGGCGGATTTGTTAAAAATCACAGTGGATTATACGGGAATTGGAAAAATTCAGTATTTACTGGGACAGGAAGGATTTTCTCCTACGGATACAGAATATGGCGAAAATGTGGTGGTGACTGTTCCGATTCCGATAGAAGAGACAAAAAGAATGCAGACGGCAATTATGGAAGGGACAAACGGAAGGGCACAGATGGAACAATTAAAACAGATGTATTATGGAGAAGTAAATGGGGAAATACTATTGTTTGAGGATTGAAAAAAGGAAAGTTTGTGATTGAGTGGAAGTATAAAAAGGGTGAGTGTAATGATAAAGATCGGTATTTGTGATGACGATTGGAAATCTGCGGAAACGATTCAAAAGTATCTGGAGCTATTGGGAAAAAAGTACCAGTATAAATTGGAACTGGAAGTCTACTCTTCGGGGGAAGAATTGATTTGCGGTTATGAAGAAGGAAACCGGTTCGATCTGATTTATCTGGATATTGAAATGAAAGGAATGGATGGTATCGAAACGGCCCGATGGATTCGGGAGCAGCACTATCATATGATTTTGATTTATGTTTCCAGTTATGATACGTATCTGAAGCAGCTTTTTGAAGTAGAGCCGTTTCGGTTTTTACAAAAACCGGTTTCGTTGGAAGCGTTTGAGGAAGTTTTTTTAAAGGCTGTTCAGAGAATCGAGGAACAAAAGGGAGAATACTTTCGGTTTCAGTCCGGAAGAAATATGATTAATCTTTTGTGCCGGGAGATTTTATATATTGAAAGTGCCGGAAGAAAAGTGATTGTCCATACTGTTAATCACACATATGAATATTATGACAAGCTGGACCATGTGGAAGAACAGTTGTCAGCATTCCGCTTTGTCAGGATTCATAAGGCATATCTTGTAAATATGGATAATATCGAAGCGTTTCAGTATGAACGGCTTTCCTTAAAAGACGGAACGATTTTAAATATCAGTGAAAAGAATCGTCCCAGAATTCGAAGCATTTTTTGGAATTATTGTCATGGGGAGGATGTAAATGGCGGATAAATTACTTTTTATCCTTTTAAATAC
Source organism: Lachnospiraceae bacterium (assembly GCA_026169045.1). GTDB lineage: Bacteria > Bacillota > Clostridia > Lachnospirales > Lachnospiraceae > Fimimorpha. Next base: position 17,364 of record JAPFDH010000050.1, read on the forward strand.
ATTATATGTCTATATCGCATACCGCTATTATCGGCTTTTTTGGAATAGAAAAAAAGAACGGCGGATTTTTATGGCAGTCAGTTGCCTGGCGATTTTTCTTGTACTAAATGGGGCGTATTTGCTGGTGTTCAACCGAAATGATTGGATTCAGTTTTCGGCAACCATCTCAATTACATTGATTTTGACAGTTGGTATGATTTTCCAGAATTGGCTGGAATATGTGTTTGAAAAGGCAGAGGATTATCAAAATCAATTGAATCACCAACAGGCAGGATATTATGCCAGACAATATCAGGAAATAGAACGAAAACAGGAAATGACCCGTATTCAGCGTCATGAATTGAAAAACAGTTATATTACCATTGAGACGATGGCAAGGCAGGGGGATACACAGGGAATTATTGCATTTGTCCATGAGCGCTTTCAGGAACTGGATCAGCAGTATTCTGTGGTTCAAACAGGAAATATTGCAGTGGATGCTGTGCTGAATTATAAATTAAGTATGGCACAGCAATTGGAGATACAGACCGAACTGTCTTTCAATATTCCTGTGGAAATGAGTTTAAGCCCCATTGTCCTATGTGCTGTTTTGGGAAATGGGATGGATAATGCCATAGAAGCCTGCCGAAATCTTCCGAAAAGTCAGCGGTGGATTTCTGTATCTATGGCAGTGGAAAAGAGAAATTTATTTATAGAGATTGTGAATACGTTTGACGGAAAAATCCGATCGGATTCTAAAGGAAAAATTCAGACAAGAAAAGAAGATACGGTTAATCATGGATTTGGTCTGGATGTAATGCGCCGACTTCTGCATGAAAAAAACGGAACGATGATGGTACATTGGGAAAATAATCGTTTTCATTTGCAGGTGATTATCTATCATGTAATCTGATAATCGTTTCCAATACGTAAAATTGACAAAAACAGCCCCGATTTATTACATTTGTGCTTCAGGGCTGTTTTTTTATGCTATTCTTTAAACAGCAAAGGAAAGGAGGGGAAATGAGATGATGGAAGTTATCAGTTGGCTGATTGTCTTCATTATCTTAGTGGGCGCGGAACTTGCCACGTTGCAGTTGGTATCAATATGGTTTGCCGTTGGTGCATTGGGGGCGATTATAGCGTCACTTTTGGGGGCAGGGATTGAAATTCAGCTTGTTATTTTTGTTGCAATTTCATTAATTCTTTTGATCTTGGTGAAGCCAGCGACTTCCCGTATCATGAAGAAAAATGTGACAAAAACCAATGCTGACAGTTTGATTGGGCAGACGGGGAAAGCAACAAGCCTGATTAACAATCTCAACGGTTATGGCACAGTGGTTGTCAGAGGACAGGAATGGACGGCAGCTTCTTTGGATGATCATGTGGTGATCGAAGCGGGAACCAGTGTGATAATCCGAAAAATAAGCGGAGTAAAGTTGATCGTTGAGGCAAAAAAGGAGGAATGAGTGTATGTTAAGTGCTGATATTATTAGTCCTGGCTTTATTGTTGTAATAGTAATTTTGATTTTCATTTTACTGATTTTGAGTTCCAGTATCAAAATTGTACCTCAGGCGACTTCCATGGTTGTGGAACGTTTGGGCGGATATTTGGCTACATGGGGAGTTGGAGTTCATATGAAAATACCTTTTATTGACCATGTAGCAAAAAAAGTAACATTGAAAGAGCAGGTTGTGGATTTTGCACCGCAGCCAGTGATTACAAAAGATAATGTTACCATGCGGATTGACACTGTGGTATATTTCCAGATTACAGATCCTAAATTATATGCGTACGGTGTGGAAAATCCGATTATGGCGATTGAAAATCTGACAGCTACGACACTTCGTAATATCATTGGTGATTTGGATTTAGACCAGACTTTGACATCCAGAGAGACAATTAACACAAAAATCCGTTCTTCCTTGGATGTGGCTACGGATCCATGGGGAATCAAAGTAAACCGTGTGGAATTAAAGAATATTATACCGCCGGCTGCGATTCAGGATGCCATGGAAAAGCAGATGAAAGCAGAACGTGAAAGACGTGAAGCGATCCTGCGTGCAGAAGGTGAAAAGAAATCCACAATCCTGGTGGCAGAAGGTAAGAAAGAATCGGCAATTTTGGATGCAGAAGCAGAAAAGCAGGCAGCAATCCTGCGTGCGGAAGCGAAGAAAGAAGCTATGATTCGAGAAGCAGAAGGTCAGGCAACCGCAATTTTGAAAGTACAGCAGGCGAATGCAGATGGTATTCGTTTCATAAAGGAAGCCGGAGCGGACGATGCAGTGATTCAGCTGAAGAGTCTGGAAGCATTTGCCAAGGCTGCGGATGGAAAGGCGACCAAGATTATTATTCCGTCCGAGATTCAGGGTCTGGCCGGTATGGTAAAAAGTATTACAGAAGTAGGAAAAGATGCATAATGTTGATGGTATAAGGTATGAGTAAATAGAGTATGGGGAGAGCCGCACCGGGATAACCGGTGCGGTGTTTTATTTGCGCGTAGACAACGAGCCGTGCGCGGATGCCTGCATGCGCATACGGCAACTGTCCGCGAACGTGAGAAACTTGTAAAACGTGTTTCTCGTCGTTGGAAAAATTTCTTGCATTCCTGAAAAATTGTGATAAAATATAAAAGTTAGTGTAGTCATTTTAATAGGAAAATAGTCGAAGTAGTGTGATGACGCGTGTGGAGACTGCTGAAAAGAAAAAGTGGTTTTATCATGCGTTATGTACATGTGGAAATGAGGATTATTATGAATATGAAACGAGAAGATATCAGAAATATTGCAATTATTGCCCATGTTGACCATGGTAAAACAACATTGGTTGATCAGCTTTTAAAGCAAAGCGGTGTGTTCCGTGCCAATCAGGAAGTACAGGAACGTGTCATGGATTCCAATGATATTGAAAGAGAAAGAGGTATTACGATTCTTTCTAAGAATACGGCAGTATTTTATAAAGATACAAAAATTAATATTATTGATACACCCGGACATGCAGATTTCGGAGGAGAAGTGGAGCGTGTTCTGAAAATGGTAAACGGTGTAGTCCTGGTGGTGGATGCATACGAAGGAGCCATGCCGCAGACAAAGTTCGTATTGAGAAAAGCGCTGGAACTGGATCTTTCTGTTATTGTATGTATTAATAAAATTGACCGTCCGGAAGCAAGACCGAATGAAGTGATTGATGAAGTTTTGGAACTTTTGATGGATTTGGATGCCAGCGATGAACAGTTGGATTGTCCGTTTGTATTTGCTTCCGCAAAAGGTGGTTTTGCAGTGAAGAACCTGGATGATCCGAGGGAAAATATGGTTCCGCTGTTTGAAACGATTATCGATCATATTCCGGCACCGGAAGGAGATCCGGAAGCTCCGACACAGGTTTTGATCAGTACCATTGATTATAATGAATATGTGGGAAGAATCGGTGTCGGTAAAGTAGATAATGGAAAACTTAAGGTTAATCAGGATTGTGTATTGGTAAACCACCATGATCCGGATAAGAAAAAACGTGTGAAGATCAGTAAGTTATATGAATTTGATGGTTTAAATAAAGTTGAGGTACAGGAAGCATCCATCGGTTCGATTGTAGCAATCTCCGGTATTGCAGATATTCATATTGGAGATACCATCTGTTCACCGGAAAATCCGACTCCAATCCCATTCCAAAAAATTTCTGAGCCGACCATTGCCATGCAGTTTATGGTAAATGACAGTCCGTTGGCAGGTCAGGAAGGAAAATATGTGACATCCAGACATTTGAGAGATCGTTTGTTTAGAGAATTGAATACCGATGTTTCTCTTCGGGTAGAAGAAACGGATAATATGGACTGTTTCAAAGTATCCGGCCGTGGAGAGTTGCATTTGTCGGTTCTGATTGAAAACATGCGTCGAGAAGGATATGAGTTTGCTGTCAGCAAGGCAGAGGTGTTGACGAAGAGGGATGAAAGAAACCGCCTGCTGGAGCCAATGGAATTGGCTTATATTGATGTACCGGAAGAATTCGCCGGTAGTGTTATACAGAAATTAAGCAGCCGTAAAGGCGAACTGCAGGGGATGAGTGCAGCGCAGGGAGGATATACCAGACTGGAATTTTCTATTCCTTCCAGGGGATTAATCGGATACCGTGGAGAATTCATGACGGATACCAAGGGAAATGGAATTATGAATACCATTTTTGATGATTATGATGTGTATAAAGGAGATATTCAGTATAGAAAACAGGGATCGATCATTTCCTTTGAAACAGGAGAATCCATCACATATGGTCTTTTCAATGCCCAGGAAAGAGGTACGTTATTTATCGGTGCCGGTGAGAAAGTATATGCCGGAATGGTTATCGGACAGACAGGAAAGCCGGAGGATGTGGAAGTAAATGTATGTAAGAAAAAGCAGTTGACGAATACACGTGCTTCCGGTTCTGATGATGCATTAAAACTGACAACACCGAAAAAGATGAGTTTGGAACAGTGTTTGGATTTTATTGATACCGATGAGTTATTGGAGGTGACTCCGGTAAGTCTGCGTATCCGTAAAAAAATTCTGGATCCTACCATGAGAAAGAGAGCAGCAATCCGTAAATAACTCAAGTACGCAGGGATGCGGAAAAAAGCTCTGTAAAAATTAACAGATGTGTGCTATACTGATTTTATAAAATCCGTATTTGGAAATTTGCAAGCAGAAAGGAGTAATTCCAATGGAATTAAGAACAGCAGTCAGTCCAAGAGACGTAAAACATTACACAACAGAACGTTTGAGAGAGGAATTTCTGATCCAGAATCTTTTTACTCCAGGAGAAATTAAACTGGTATACAGCCATATTGACCGTATTATTACAGGTGCTGCGACTCCGGCAGGCGAAACACTGGTTTTGACAGCAGGAGACGAGCTGCGTGCCAAATATTTCTGTGAAAGAAGAGAATTGGGCGTAATTAATATCGGTGGCAAGGGAACCATTACAGTAGATGGAAGAGAATATGTGGTAGATTATAAGCAGGGTATGTACATTGGTATGGGTTCCAAGGAGATTTCTTTTGCCAGTGAAGATGCATCCAATCCGGCTAAGTTCTATTTAAACAGTGCACCGGCGCACAAGACATATCCGACTGTTCTGATCAAACCGGAAGGTACACCGGAAGAATGTGTTGTTATTGTTAAAGATGAAAATAAAGTAGAGTTGGGAACACTGGAACAGTCCAATCACAGAACAATCTGCAAGTATATTCTTCCTGGACAGGTAGAAAGCTGTCAGTTGGAAATGGGTATGACAAAATTGGAACCAGGTAGTGTATGGAATACAATGCCATGCCACACACATGACAGAAGAATGGAAGTTTATTTGTATTTTGATATTCCTGAAGATGCATTTGTAATGCATTATATGGGAGAACCTCAGGAAACACGCCATATCGTAATGCGTAATGAAGAGGCTGTTATTTCTCCAAGCTGGTCTATTCATTCCGGTTCCGGTTCACAGGCTTATACATTCATTTGGGGAATGGTTGGAGAAAATCAGGACTTCGATGATATGGATGGTATTGATAATAAGGATTTAATGTAAGAATGATTTTCACATAATTGACATATTTGTCTGATAAGATCAAAGTGTGATTATGTGTAAAGACAAAAAGGCATTGTCTGACGCGGTGACACATATCACCGGGCAGCAATGCCTTTTTTCATTTTTGTAATATAAAGGAGGAACCGGTATGGAACGTTTGAAGATTTTAGTGGTGGATGATGAAAGCAGAATGCGCAAACTGGTAAAAGACTTTTTGGTTCGCAAAGATTTTTCCGTAATAGAGGCAGAAGATGGGGAACAGGCAGTGGATATCTTTTTTAAAGAAAAAAATATTACATTGATTATATTGGATGTTATGATGCCTAAAATGGATGGATGGCAGGTAGTAAAAACGATACGGGAGTACTCTCAGGTTCCTATCATTATGTTAACCGCTAAAGGAGAAGAACGCGATGAACTGCAGGGATTTGATCTTGGAGTAGATGAATATATTTCCAAACCGTTCAGCCCCAAAATTTTGGTGGCGAGAGTGGAAGCTATTTTGCGACGCTCCAGACAGGCAAAGAGTGATGTGATTGAAGTGGGCGGCATTACTTTTGATAAGTCGGCACATATGGTGACTATTGATGGCAAAAGTGTGGATTTAAGTTATAAAGAATTTGAACTGTTGGGATATTTCCTGGAAAACCAAGGTTTGGCATTATCCAGAGAAAAAATCTTAAATAATGTATGGAATTATGATTATTTTGGAGATGCAAGAACAATTGATACCCATGTGAAGAAGCTGAGAAGTAAAATGGGGGATAAGGGAGAATACATTAAAACCATTTGGGGTATGGGATACAAATTTGAGGTGGATGCATAATGAAACATTCTCTGCGGTTGAAGATTACCACGATATTCGTGGGAATAATGGCCTTGACATTGATCAGCCTTTGGCTGTTAAATAACTGTTTTCTCGAAGATTTTTACTGTCGGAATAAAGTAAAAATATTTGATGAGGCATATTGGAAATTAAATCAGATGCTGGGAAGCGGGGAAGATTCTTCTATTGATATTGAAATGAATCAGTGGCGTGAAAGTCAAAATATGTCGGTTCTTGTGGTTCCGGGAAGTGAATGGGCTAATATATATAATTCACAGATGACATCTCCCTATGAGCAGGAACGTATGATGCATCGTCTGCAGCAGGATGTGATTACCAGTAATCAGGAAAATGTACAGATTATTGAGAAAAGAGATCATTATACGATTCAAAAAGTATTTGACGAAACGACACAAACCCATTATATGGAATGTTTTGGCTTTATTACATCCATAAACAGAAGCGGGTTTGGTTTGTTTCTTATGTCCATTCCGCTTTCAGCGATTCAGGACAGTGTAAAATTGGCCAATGAATTTTTAATTAATATGGGAATCACGGTTTTGATTATTTCTACCATTGCTATGTACATGGCAGTTTGGGGTCTGACGAAGCCTATTCTCACATTGTCTCATATTTCTGAGCGTATGACTGCTCTGGATTTCAGCGCCAAATATGAAGGAAATGATAAGAATGAAATCGGAATTCTCGGAAACAGCATGAATGTTATGTCAGAGAAATTGGAACGAACCATTACAGAACTGCAAAGTGCCAATCTGCAATTGAAGAAAGATATTGAAGAGAAAATCCAGATTGATGATATGAGAAAAGAGTTTTTATCCAATGTATCCCATGAATTGAAAACACCGATTGCACTGATTCAGGGATATGCCGAAGGATTGAAAGAAGGAATCAGTGATGATCCGGAAAGCATGGATTTTTATTGCGAAGTAATTATGGATGAAGCGGACAAAATGAATAAAATGGTACGCAAGCTTCTGACGTTGAATCATTTGGAATTCGGACAGGAAGAAGTTGTCATGGAAGCGTTTGATGTTGTGGAATTGATTCAAAGTGTGGTGAATTCGGCTGACATTATGATACAACAAAAAGAAGCGGATGTTTCCATTGATGGATTGCCTACAGCAATTGTTCTGGCAGATGAGTTTAAAGTAGAAGAGGTAGTGACCAATTATGTAAGCAATGCTTTAAACCATTTGGATTATGCAAAGAAAATCCGGGTATTTGTAGAGGATATTGGTCCGAACATACAGATATCGGTATTTAATACCGGAGATCCGATACCAGAGGAAGAATTGGATAAAGTATGGATTAAATTTTATAAAGTCGATAAAGCGAGAACGCGGGCATATGGAGGAAGTGGAATCGGTCTTTCCATCGTAAAAGCAATTATCGATTCATTCCACCAAAAATGTGGGGTTTACAACAGACCGGATGGTGTGGTATTCTGGTTTACATTAAAAAAGGCTGTCAAACAGGATAGGAAAACAGATTGAGACAAGCTGTAATGAAAAAATAAATTTAGGGGGACTTATGAATACAATAAGTTATGAGGAAATTAGAAAAAAAATCCGGTCATGTGATATGCTTTTGATTGGAATCGGTCAGGAGTTTCAGGAAGGAAAAAGAAACAGACAGGATCAAAAAAAAGCGCTGGAACAATTGGCTTCTTTTGTAAAAGGATTGAATTATTTTGTGCTGAGCAGTAATAAAGATGGTTTGGTAGAAGAAATTCCCTGGAGACAGGATGCTGTGGCTGCTCCCATGTATCGGGAAGATGAAAAGGCATGGGAACGGTATATGAAATGGGTTAGCTATACGTTAAATCACAAATTGCTGATTCTGGAATTGGGAGAAGGCTTTTTAAATCCGGCGGTTATGCGCTGGCCGTTTGAGCGAATGGTGATGGTGAACCAGAAAGCGGAATTAGTACGTGTAGGGGAATTGTTTGCGCAGATCCCTGAAGAGATCAGGGAAAAAGGAAGATCGCTTCCCATATCGGCAATTTCGTTTATAGAAGAATTGTGTGCCAGTGGGGATAAACAAGATGGTGGAAAAGATTGAAAGTCAGATAAAACGGTATCGGTTGGAATATAAATCCATAGGGGATACAGAAAAGAGGAGTGTATGATTGCAATCATTGATTATGATGCCGGAAATTTAAAGAGTGTGGAAAAAGCTCTGCAATTTATTGGCGAAGAGTGTCGGGTTACAAGAAATCGGGAAGAAATTTTAAGTGCAGATCAAGTGATTTTACCAGGGGTTGGTTCCTTTGGAGATGCTATGGAGCATTTGAAACAATACGGGTTGGATCATGTCATTCGGGAAGTGGTAGACCGAAAAATCCCTCTTTTGGGAATTTGTCTGGGATTACAGCTCTTATTTGAAAAAAGTGAGGAAAGCCCGGGGGTAGATGGCCTTGGAATTTTAAAGGGAGAAATTTTGCATATACCTTTCGAAGAAGGGTTGAAAATTCCGCATATGGGATGGAATTCATTGGAAATACGAAAGGGAGCTGCTTTGTTTGAGGGAGTGGAACAAAATGCATATGTTTATTTTGTGCATTCCTATTATCTAAGAGCAAAAGATGAAGATCTGGTGGCTGCTGTTACAGAATATGGTACCAGAATCCATGCATCTGTTGAAGCGGGAAATGTATTTGCATGTCAATTTCATCCGGAAAAAAGCGGAGAGGTGGGACTTCAGATTTTAAGAAATTTTGCAAAGATAAAACAAAAGTAGCAAGGATTGATATCAATACGGAAATGGGGGAAAGGTGATGTTTACAAAGAGAATCATTCCCTGTCTGGATGTTCATGCCGGACGGGTGGTAAAAGGAGTTAATTTTGTTGATTTAAGGGATGCCGGAGATCCTGTGGAAATTGCAGCTGCTTATGATAAATCCGGTGCCGATGAACTGGTATTTTTGGATATCACAGCTTCTTCCGATGCCCGTAATATCCAGCTGGACATGGTACGGCGTGTAGCAGAAACGGTATTTATTCCCTTCACGGTGGGCGGAGGAATTCGAAGCGTAGAAGATTTTCGTATGATTCTTCGTGAGGGAGCAGATAAGATTGCAGTTAATTCTGCAGCTATTGACCGTCCTATGCTTATAAATGAGGCGGCGGAAAAATTTGGAAGCCAATGTGTGGTGGTAGCCATTGATGCCAAAAGGACTCCAGATGGATTTCATGTGTTCAAGAAAGGCGGAAGGGAAGATACGGGACTGGACGCTATATCCTGGGCAAAAAAAGCGGCAGAACTTGGAGCAGGAGAGATTTTACTGACCAGTATGGATTGTGACGGAACAAAAGACGGATATGATTTGGAATTAACAAGACAGATTGCAGAAAGTGTTTCCATTCCGGTTATTGCTTCGGGCGGAGCCGGTACGATGGAGCATTTTTATGAGGCTTTAACAGAGGGAAAAGCTGATGCTGCGCTGGCGGCGAGTTTATTTCATTATAAAGAAATGACTATACGTGATTTGAAAAATTTTTTACATGAAAGAGGAATTCCGGTACGGAGGACACAGTAAAACCTGTAACAGAAAAAGGAATGAGGATCAGGTGTTTGCCATAAAATGAAACGAGAAAATCTGTGTGTATGCAGAGGAAAGGGAAAATAGATGGGAGCAATTACAAATGATTGGCTGGCGCCGTTGAGCCCAGAGTTTAAAAAACCATATTATGCAAAATTATATAAGAAAGTATTGGAGGAATATCAGACACATTTAATATTTCCGGCATCCGATGATATTTTTAATGCATTTAATTTGACACCTCTTTCACAGGTAAAAGTAGTTATTCTGGGGCAAGATCCGTATCATGGAGACGGTCAGGCTCATGGACTGTGCTTTTCTGTGAAACCAGATGTAGATATTCCCCCGTCTCTTGTAAATATATATAAGGAACTTCATGATGATTTGGGATGTAAAATTCCGAATAATGGATATTTGGAAAAATGGGCAAAACAGGGAGTGCTTCTTTTAAATACAGTGTTAACAGTACGGGCACATCAGGCATTTTCTCACAGAGGAATCGGCTGGGAAGAATTTACAGATGCAGCCATTCGTATTTTAAATGAACAGGATCGTCCCATGGTATTTATTTTGTGGGGAAAACCGGCTCAGAGTAAAAAAGCTATGCTCAATAATCCCAAACACTTAATTTTAGAAGCACCGCACCCCAGTCCATTATCGGCATTCCGTGGCTTTTTTGGCAGTAAACCGTTTAGCCAGACCAATCGCTTTTTGGAAGAAAATGGTTTGACAGCGATTGATTGGCAGATCGAAGACCGGTAGAAAAGAGGTAGGAAAAAGTGAATTTTGTTGAATGGCTTCGTGTTATATTCTTAGGGATTGTAGAGGGAATTACCGAATGGCTGCCTGTGAGCAGTACCGGACATTTGATTTTAGTGGATGAAATATGGAAAACGTCAGCTCCCGATGTATTTACAGAATCGTTTACAAATATGTTTGAGGTAGTCGTGCAGCTGGGGGCTATTTTAGCTGTCGTTACCGTATTTTTCCATAAGTTAAATCCATTTTCAGAGAGAAAAACGAGTCAACAGAGAAGAAATACCATTCAGCTTTGGAAGAAGGTCATTATCGGATGTATTCCGGCTGGTGTCATTGGCGTGTTGTTCAACGATTGGATGGAAGAACATCTGATGAGCTGGCAGACCGTGGCAGCTATGCTGATTGTATATGGAATTTTGTTCATCGGAATTGAATGGTATTGTAAGAGGAAGGATTTTCAGATCACCAGATTTTCAGAACTTTCGTATCAGACTGCATTTATGATCGGTGTGATTCAGATCCTTTCGTTGGTGCCGGGAACGTCGCGTTCCGGAGTAACTATTTTGGGGGCAATGCTTTTGGGATGTTCCCGTTATATTGCCGCGGAATATACATTTTATTTGGCGATACCGGTTATGTTCGGTGCCAGCGGATTGAAAGTGATAAAATTTTTCTTAGACGGCGGAGGCTTTAGCGGAGACCAATTTGCTGTAGTTGTGGTATCCATGCTTGTGGCTTATCTGGTATCTATTTATGTAATTAAATTTTTAATGGGATACATCAAACGTCATGATTTCCACGTGTTTGGAATATATCGTATCATCTTGGGTATTGTGGTGATTGTATGTTTTACTTGGATTTTTTGATAAAACAGCAAAAGTAGAAAGGGAAACGGATGAAAAAACTAATATCTTGGAATGTAAATGGGCTTAGGGCATGTGTGCAGAAGGGGTTTCTGGATTATTTCAGAGAAGTTGACGCGGATATTTTTTGCCTCCAGGAGACAAAATTGCAGGAGGGACAGATTGAGCTGGACTTGGACGGATATTATCAATACTGGAATTATGCACAGAAAAAAGGTTATTCGGGAACTGCACTGTTCACAAAGGAAAAGCCAATTGAGGTGATGTACGGGATAGGTATCGAAGAACACGATAAAGAAGGCAGAGTGATTACGGCAGAATATTCGGATTATTTTGTTGTCACATGTTATACACCGAATTCTCAGACAGAACTGGCTAGATTGGATTATCGTATGGAATGGGAAGATGCCTTTCGCGGGTATTTAAAAGAATTGGAGAAGAGAAAACCGGTTATATTTTGCGGTGATTTAAATGTGGCGCATCAGGAAATTGATTTAAAGAATCCAAAAACCAACCGAAAGAATGCTGGATTTACCGATGAGGAAAGAGCAAAATTCACAGAACTTCTTTCCGCTGGTTTTGTGGATACATACCGCTATTTTTATCCCGATAAGGAACAAATATATTCCTGGTGGTCCTATCGATTTAAGGCAAGGGAAAAAAATGCCGGGTGGCGTATTGATTATTTTTGCGTTTCCGACTCCATGAAGGATCGGTTAATCAGTGCGGATATTCATACACATGTTATGGGGTCTGATCATTGTCCGGTTGAGGTAGTGATTTCATAAGATCAGCATAGAGATCCGGATACATTTTTTTCAGATATATGGGATGAAACGATTTGTCTAAAAAGCAATGGCTGCTGGTTCCGAGAGCACGCAGTTCATTGCTTTTTTTATCGCGGATTTCATAGGAAAGATCCAGTTTTATTCCGTTAAAGCGGACGGTAGATACATAAACGGATATGGTATCTCCAAAACGAACGGACGACCGGTATTCACAGGAGACAGAGAGGACAGGGATTAAGATACCCTGTTCTTCAATATATTTATAAGGAAGCCCCATTTGATTTAAATAGTCAATGCGGGCTTCTTCCATATAACGGATATAGTTGGAGTGATGAATAATTGCCATCTGGTCGGTTTCATAATAGTTGGTTGTTCGTTCATAGAGTTGATACTTCATAGGATTCTTTCCTTTCTTTGCAAAAGATTGCAGATAGTAAATGTCAATGGTGTTAGTATAAGTAAATGGTATTATATGGTAACAGCGCGTCGGATGGCTTCTGCCATAACATGGGCAGACAGTGTGCCCACCAAATTGATATCGGCACATACTGTTCCGGTAGAAACAGCATAAACCGTATCACCGTCGGCGGTAGTGTGGATAGGATGAATGCAGCGGGCATAAGCATCCTGTGCCATGGCAGCAATTTTATTCATGTGTGTTTTATCAAAGGCAGCATTGGTCAGAATGACACCGATGGTGGTATTGCCGGATGGAAGAGAAGAAAGGCACGCATTCTCATACATTTGGTACATAAATTCTTCACTGTCGGAACAGGAATCGGGAAGACGCATTCCGGCGATTCGCTGTCCGGTTTTATGATCATAGACATCACCCAATGCATTCACACAAACAACGGCACCGACTTTCAGATCGCCCAGTGATACAGCGTAAATTCCCAGTCCTGATTTTTGCGCATATTCCATTCCCCGCATTTTGCCAACAGTAGCTCCGCAGCCACAACCGTAATTTCCTGACTGGGGACGATTCGTTTCCGCATCCATGCATGCCTGATAAGCCATATTTTTATCTGGTCGGATGTCAGATCTTCCGTAGGAAAGATCAAAAATACAGGATTGGCAGACCAAAGGGACACGGATATCTCCTACAGAAAAACCTATGTTTTGTTTTTCCAGATATTCCATGACGCCTCCTGCGGCATCCAGACCAAAGGCACTGCCGCCGCTCAATACGATGGCATGAATGGCTTCACAGGCAGCAACGGGATTTAACAGTTCACTTTCCCGGGATGCTGGTCCGCCGCCGCGCACATCGATACCGGCAGGAGCACCCTGAGGAAAGAGAAGAACGGTACAGCCTGTTTTGGCTTCTGTATCCTGGGCGTTCCCGATTTTTACATGTTCTATTTCGTAGATTGGAATTTCTTTTAACATATGAACCTCTTTTCTGTACTGTATGCCATAGGAAACAGTACTTTTATAAAATAGTTTAAAAGTTTCTCAGAGGCACTTTTGTGCATGCAATTGATTGGTTATGGAATGAATAAATAAATTTCGTAACTGTTTAGCCCGCTACAGCCCTATGGCTGAATGGTTACTAGATTTATGTAACAGTTCAGCCCGCGCCATTCGTAAAACCGCACTGCGTGCTCATTGTGGCTGTCGCCACCGTTTTACTCATTTACAGGCGCTCAGCTCATAGGTCTGACCGGTCGAAAAATTATGCGAGCATAATTTTCTCACCCGCTACAGCCCTATGGCTGAACTGTTACAGATTTATTATAAAATGAAAGAAAGAAATTGACAATGGTTTTCGAGATTCGTATAATGAAAAGGAATGCGTGGTATCTTTAAAAAGAACGACAGCAGTCTAAGGAAACGGATCGGCACTGAGATTCTTTTCTGAAAAGTAAAAAGCAGTGCAGAAATGAGGAAAAATGAATATTGAGACAAAAACAGCAAAGATGGTATTGACTGGAATTTTTTCAGCAATAATCATCGTCATGGCGTCTGTTCCGTTTTTGGGATTTATTCCATTGGGCGTCATCAGTGTAACAATTCTTCAGATTCCGGTTATCATTGGAGCAATTTTACTGGGACCAAAATATGGAGCTTTTTTGGGCTTTATGTTTGGTTTATGTAGTTTCCTAAATGCGACATTGCGGCCGACAAGTTTGTCCGCATTTGTATTTACTCCATTCTTAGCCAATGGTAATCTGGGCAGTTTGGTGGTTTGCTTCGTTCCAAGAATATTGATTGGAGTCACATCGTATTATTCTTATAAATGGATTAAAGGCCATTTTGACAAGAAAAACAAAAAGCAGGACAAAAAATTAAGAAAAGCGGCGGAAAGCAAAGCACTATTGGCGGCAGGAGTGGTTGGATCTATGACAAACACACTGCTTGTAATGAATTTTATTTTTGTTTTTTTCACGGAATCATATGCTAAAGTAATGGGAATTACAGGTGGAGCAGCATCATTGTATTGGTTTATCATGGGAATCATTGGAGTTAATGGTATTCCGGAGGCAATTGCCTCTGCATTCATAACGGCAGCGGTTCTTAAGGTATTGCTTCATATACGTTTTATACATGCTTAACTATTGAATAAATTGTTGAAAAGCTTTATGCCAGGTACGTGTTATTTGGTATAAAGCTTTTTTGAATTTTTACCAAAAAAGAAAAGGTGAAATGAAAAACTAAATTCCACCTTGTAAAGGTAACTTCCACCAGAGATAAATTTTTTTTCAAAAAAGGGGTTTATCTCTGGTTTTTTTGTAGTATTATGAGATTGAAACCTGCCAATTCACCTGGTTTTGGGGCACAGTGTACCGAGGATCCAATTTAATCATTTTTTTGAAATATTAAATTCCACCCCGGTTTTAGTGACTGTATGCTGGTTTTCTCAGGTGATGCTGGTTGTGTTTTTATTGTTTTATTTTAAAAGCTCTGGGCGCAGGATAAT
>JAPFDH010000100.1 GCA_026169045.1 Lachnospiraceae bacterium
CTTAGAGTATAATTATCATTGGCAAAAAAAATAAAGGGAAGAGACCGAAACCTCTTCCCAATCATACAGATTTGTCTTATTGTTTAATTGACGAGAAAAAACATAAGGAGTCTGTATGATGAATTCAATGATAAAGGAAAACGGATTAAATTTCAAGGAGTTAGAGAAAAATATTTTTGCATGGATCTGTCAGATCGGTCAGGAGTTTACCAAAGACTTCCTGGAGCGTTATGACCGGATGCTGATGGAAGAACGTGATAAGAAAAAATACCGAAACAAAGGTACCCGCAAGACAACGATAAAAACCATATACGGAGAAGTAACCTATCAAAGAGCTGTTTATGAAGTGACAGGAGAAGACGGGATCCGGCATTTTGTGTACCTGTTAGATGAAAATCTGGATCTGGGGAATGTCGGCCTGATTTCATCGAATCTGGCAGAACTGCTGGTAAAAGGAATCACAGAACTGTCCTACCGGGAGTGTGCAAAAAAAGTGAGTGAAATGACCGGACAGACAATCAGTGCCATGGGAGTGTGGAATGTCATCCAGGCGTTAGGGGAAAGAGTCTGTGAGGAAGAATCAGAGTTGACAGAAGAATATAAGAGAGGGAATGTAAAAGGGAAAAAAGAGGTTCCCGTCCTGTTTGAAGAAGCGGATGGAGTTTATATCAACCTGCAGGGAAAAGACAGAAAAAAGGAGAAGCAGGATAAGGCAGAGATGAAGGTGGGGATTGCTTATGATGGATGGAGAAAAACGGGTCCGGACCGTTATGCCCTGGAAAACAAAGTGGTAGTTGCCGGGTTTTCAAAAGCAAAAGAATTTCAGGAATACCGTGAGGCGGTGATCGCACAGGAGTTTAATCTGGATGAAGTAGGCCAAAGGATCTTAAATGCGGATGGAGCGTCATGGATTAAGAAAGTAAAAGATAAAAGCACGTGTTTCCAGTTAGACCCCTTCCACCGGAATAAAGCGGTAAAAGAAAAGATCCATGAAGAGGAAGCACAGGATGCCATTTTA
>JAPFDH010000092.1 GCA_026169045.1 Lachnospiraceae bacterium
AACATAGAACAGAGAGGAAGATGGTTGTCGTTAGCCATCTTTTTCTCTTTTATATAAGAAAAAAGTTTCAGGGGGCATTGTGACCGATCCAGTCACAATGCCCCCTGTTTGAGGTTATCTATTTTCCGACAACCCCTTTTCCTATTTTATACGGGCTTTCATTTTTTCCCAATCCTCAATGGCACCAAATTCAGCGGCATGCAAAAGACGGTTGGTTACACCCGGATATTTCTTTTTTAATTCGGAAAGTAAATATTTCATTTCTTCCCGTCTTGTTGTATGATCAGCCGGACATAGATTTTTTACAACAGGAAGTTCATATTTTTTTGTGAATCCTTTAATATTTCCTTCCGTTACCTTCAAAAACGGACGAATGACTGCTAAATCAATTCCGTCTATATATGTGTATGGCGAAAATGTATAAAATCGTCCCTCAAAAAATAATGACATCAAAAGCGTTTCTACATAATCATCCTGATGATGGGCATAAGCAATTTTTGTACATCCCAGCTCCCTGGCTTTTTGGTTCAGAGCACCTCGGCGCATTTTTGCACATAGTGAACATGGATGTGCCTCTTTCCTTTCTTCAAAAACAATGGGACCAATCTGTGTAGAAATCACCGTATATGGAATTTGAAGTTGTTGACAAAACCGACGTATTTCCCCATAATCCATACCGGAAAATCCCAAATCAACGGTAATTGCCTCCAACTGAAACGGTATTGGATAAAAATGACGCAGTTTAGAAAGAATATATAAAAGTGTCAGACTATCTTTTCCACCGGAAATTCCTACAGCAATTCGATCATTTGATTCAATAAGCTGATAGGAATCAATTACCTGCCTTGTTAAGCTAAGCATTTTTTGAAGGTTCATAACTATGATGGCTCCTTTATCAATTATAAGTCAAAAGGAATGGATATAACCCCTTGAATCAAACCATTAATTGTAAAATAAATTTTTTCTTCTTCTGGTTTCACATACAGATTCATTTCCTTAAGATCCTTGATCATATGTCCCTGTTCTTTCCACCACTGTTTTACTGCCTGAAAAAGCTCACCACGTTCCACCTCTTTTCCTGCATACTGCAGATACACAGATGGTTTTAACGCCTTCGCTCCCGCTTTTTTACTGCTTTCTTCAGAAATGGCTGGCTGATTTATAATTTCCGGAGAATTGTTTAGTTCTGCTTTCTTCTGTTCAGATTCAGAAAAACACTCCGCTGTTGCTTCTACTATGGCCTCTTTTGTAAGATTTTTTTGAATTGTTAAATTCTTTTGAATTGCTCTTATTTCCTTCATTTTAGCTTTTTTCTTTTCAATTCTCTTATTTCCCATATAATCCTCCTTATTTTACCAGGGGTCATTATAACATACTATGACAACAATCTGCAAGAATAGATGGACAAAAGTCTAAAATTACATTAAGATAAAATGAAAGGAGAATTTTTTATGGATAGCATTTATACACTTAGAAAAAAGTATCTGATACTTTCCGTATTTCCCATGTATTTTATACTGGTCGGTTTTATTTTGCAGCCAATTCCCGATATTTTTCGCGGATTTCTAAGAATCATAAAGGAACCTGATTTTCTAATCACCGATTACTTCGTGGTTGGCGGAATCGGTGCCTCTTTTTTAAATGCGGGTCTTGTCACAATATTAACATTATTGCTTCTCTATCATTTAAAAATGGACTTGGATGGCCATACAATTACATCCTGTTGCCTTATATTTGGTTTTTCGTTATTTGGAAAAAATGTAATGAATATATGGACCATTTTACTGGGAGTATTTTTATATGCCCATTACCACGGAACTTCTTTAAAAACATATATTTATGTCGGTTTATATGGCACCAGTCTCTCTCCCATTATCACCCAATTAATGCAGATAGGACATCTTCCCGTTGTTCCCAAAATTATTTTCACAATACTGGTCGGAATTTCCATTGGTTTCGTTCTCCCACCTTTATCGTCTCATGTATATTACATTCATAAAGGATACTCCCTCTATAATGTGGGGTTCGCTTGCGGTATTATCGCGACCGTGGTAGTTTCTCTTTTTTATTCCTTTGGAATCACTGTTGAATCCCGTTTAATCTGGGATACCGGACATAATCTGACATTTGGAATTTTATTAAGTGTTATGTTTATTATCATGATTATTACAGCGTTTTTATTGGATCACGAATCTATCTGGACAAAATACAAAAAGCTCCTCCAGCGTCCAGGCTTAACCGGCACCGATTATCTGAAGGAATTCGATATCGCTACGGTACTTCTAAACATGGGAATTAACGGACTTTTTGCCATGTCATTTATTTTATGTGTGGATGGAGATCTGAACGGACCGACGATTGGCGGTATTTTTACTATTCTGGGATTCAGTGCGACAGGCAAACATATTCGAAACATTGCACCGGTTATGTTTGGAGTATTGATTGGTGGATTTGTGAAAGATTGGTCCATTCATGAACCTTCTGCAATTTTAGCACTCCTATTTTCTACAACATTAGCTCCTATTGCCGGTAAATTTGGAATCATTGCCGGAGTTATCGCCGGATTTTTACACTCTTCCGTGGCATTAAATGTGGGAATACTTTACAGTGGATTAAATCTATATAATAATGGATTTGCCGGTGGTCTGGTAGCAGTCATCATGATACCCGTCATTCAGTCATTAAAGGATCGAAAAGAACGGGCAAAAGCTGATATTTCCATATAGACTCGATCATATATGCATTTGTATCAAACGATAGCATCCGCGCACGGCTCGTTATCTGCGCGCAATAAACAAAGAGGATGGGATAAAAATCCAAACATCCTCTTTTCTTTTTAGCAATCTGTTTTAGTCTTCAATATAACGACGGACAGCTACAGGTTCCGTACTGTAATTGTACGTACTGATCACAACCTGATGGAAAGAATTTGCCGCATGTAGAATTTTTCCATCTCCTATGTATATGGCCACATGATCAATTACGCCTTCAGAATCAGCATAAAACAATAAATCTCCCGGAAGCGCTTCATCCAATGATACTTCCCTTCCCTGGGTAACCTGCTCCCTTGAAGTTCTCATAAGCGAAATTCCAATGGAGTTATAGCAACTCATAGTAAAATAAGAACAATCCACACCTGTATTAAAATCAGTTCCGCCGTAAACATAGGGGACTCCCAAATACTGTGTTCCCCAGTCGATCAATTGACGTCGTATTCCGGTTACATTATCAATAGTACTCCAAGAAATTGCTTCCGGAAGATAATAACTCTCTGTAACATACTCTTTACTCACATAACCGGTGGTATTATTAATTTTTACCTTATACCAGTCTCCTTCTTCTGCCTCAACAATTTGATGTTCGGATCCATTCAGCTGCGTCCAAACATCATATTCCATTCCCGGTCCGCTTCTGACATTCAACCGTTCTGTTGTAACTTCAATCATAGGAACACAATATTGGATCGCCAATTTTTCTGCCTCTTTTCCAGTAGCAACGTATTCCGCTCCGATATATCCTGTAACATCTCCCGATTTAATGTAATACCATCCATTTCCTGTATCTTCTAAAATATCTGCTCCGCTATTTTTTAATAGCTTCCCTACAATCATTCCATCGGTAGATGGCTCATCCCTTACATTAAGATAATTATTTACATTATTGACAACAGCAAGCCGATTATAATGTGTTAAAACCTCTTCTCTTGGATCCTTTGGAGCTTCTGTGGTTGGTTCTGTAACCGATTCTGTGGTCGGTGCTGCAACTGCAGTGGTCGTTGGCACTGTTGTCGGAACCGTTGCAGCAGCTGTTTGATAAGAATCCGGTTCGTTTTCTTTTATAACAGAATAACAGATACCAAATGTGATAATTGCAACAATCAACGCAAATAAAAAAATATGACGGCGCCTTCTGCGCTTAGCAGCCAGATAGGCTTCTCTTTCACTTCTGTAAATCTTCTTGCTCATTTGGCTCCTTTCTTTATGTTATAATTGTTCAGGTTTCGCATCTCTTTTCTTCAGTTTTATATCAGAAAGATTTATTTTCTTCTTTCCCGGTTTGATAATAAATGATTCGTTACTATCCACGCAAAAAACTTCTTTTATTTGTTCCCCTTCCACAAGCTTCATTCCCCGAACCCCAACAGAAGCTTTTTTCAAAATAGAAATATCATCCATTTTAAACTTCAAAATTCGATTTTCTGAGGTTAAAAGAACAACTGAATCTTTTTCGGCAATACCGACAAAAAGTAATTGATCCTTTTCTGTCAGTTTCGTTGATACAACTGTTTTCTTTATTGTTACAAATTCTTCAGAAGGAACTTGTTTTACCATCGCATTTTTAGTAACAAATAGAAGGTGTTTTCCCGAAAGGTTCTCAAAAGATTCCATAAAACATACCGATTCTTTGGAGCTATCATAGTTACAAATATTTTCAATAGGAATGCCTTTGTCTCTGGGGCGACACAACGGAACATCCAACATCTTTAACTGATGAAGGTTACCGGTATCAGTAAAAATACAGATTTTCGAAGTGTTACGGCAGGGTAAGATAACTTTATTTTCTTCCCTTACAGAAGCCTCATTTCTCTCAAAAGCAGTCGTTTCCATGATTTTAACATAGCCAAAACGATTCATGGTAAATATAACATCCTGCTCCACTACAGGCGTTTCTTCAAAAACAGCTTCCGCAGTATCACATATTTCCGTCTTTCTTGGCAGTCCATAGGTCTTTTTAATCTTTGCTAAATCTTGCTTAATCGTTTTCAGCATCGCCTGTCTGCTTCCCAAAATCGTTTCATAGGATTGGATCTTTTGGATTGTCTGCTTATAATCTTCCTGCAAAGAAAGAATTTCTAATCCGATCAACTTACTCAATCGTAATTCCAAAATTGCAGTAGCCTGATTTTCAGTAAAATGGAGTTTTGCTGCCTGTTTCTTAGAGGAAACGGTTTTAAATTGAACTTCTTCCGTATTTCCTGTCATCAAGCAGTTTTTAGCGACTTTTAAGGTTTTACTTCCACGGATAATTTCGATAATCAAATCGATAATATCCACTGCCTGAATTAATCCTTCCTGAATTTCCTTTCGGGAACGTTCTTTTTCCAGAAGCGTCGTATACTTTCTGGTATTTAGTTCCACCTGAAAACGAATGCTGTATTCCAGTATTCGTTTGAGTCCTAAAACTTCCGGCTTCCCATCGGCAATAGCCAACATGTTTACTCCAAAAGTATCCTCCAATTTTGTTTTTTTATAAAGACCCTGAAGGATCTTTTCTGCATCCGCGCCTTTTTTCAATTCCAGAACAATTTTCATTCCCTCTTTGGATGACTGATTGGAAATATCAGCAATATCCGGTATCTTTTTTGTTTCCACTAATCCGGCTACATCGTTTAAAAATTTTCCAATATTGGCTCCAATCATTGTATAAGGAATTTCAGTAATAACAATGCGATCACGCTCCGTTTTTTTAGACGCATATTCAATGGATGCCCGACCACGCAACTTTATTTTTCCCCGTCCTGTCTCATAAATAGATAACAAATCTGACTGATTCGTAACAATTCCACCGGTGGGAAAATCCGGTCCGTGCAGAATATTCATAAGATCTTTCGTAGTAATTTCCGGATGATCCATTACAGCTATCATCGCATCAATCACTTCGGATAAATTATGGGTTGGGACAGAAGTAGTCATTCCTACAGCAATTCCCTCGGAACCATTGACAAGAAAATTAGGTATCCGCACCGGGAGAACCTCCGGCTCTTTTTCTGTCTCATCAAAGTTTGGTATGAAATCTACCACATTTTTATCCAAATCAGCCAGGTAAACATCTTGTGTAAATTTTTTTAACCGGGCTTCTGTATAACGCATGGCAGCGGCGCCATCGCCTTCAATGGAGCCAAAATTTCCATGTCCGTCTACAAGTGCCATTCCTTTTTTAAAATCCTGGGAAAGAACAACCAGGGCTTCATAAATTGAACTATCTCCATGTGGATGATATTTACCCATGGCGTCACCGACAATACGAGCCGATTTTCTGTGAGGTTTATCCGAATTAAGCCCCAGTTCATTCATCGCGTATAATACACGCCTTTGTACTGGTTTCAATCCGTCTCGTATATCAGGAACTGCACGGGCCATAATAACAGACATAGAGTAATTGATATAAGCCTGCTGCATTTCTCCGGAATATTCAGTGCTGATTATTTTTTCTGCCATATTGTAATCTCCCATCCAAAAACGTGGCTTAAACCAAAACAAAAACCACGCTTTCTTATTTGCGCGTAGACAACGAGCCGTGCGCGGATATTTGTATACGCATACGGCGACTGTCCGCGAACGCGAGAAACTCGCAATGTGTGTTTCTCATCGTTCAAAACAAATGTTAAAACTTTTTATTCGGTATAAGACTACTGAATAAAATTAAATATCCAACTCTGCTTCTTGAGCATGCTGATGAATAAATTGACGACGTGGTTCCACATCACTGCCCATTAAGATTTCCGTTACTTCATTGGCGAGAAGAGCATCTTCAATTTCCACCCGTTTCAGACAGCGGGTTTCGGGATTTAAAGTCGTCTCCCATAACTGATCCGCATCCATTTCACCAAGTCCCTTGTAACGTTGAAGAGTAAAATTTTTATGGGTTTTCCTATATTTTTTCAAAGCATCATCGTCATACAAATATTCTTCTTCTCCTCTGGACGGAATCGCTTTATACAACGGAGGCATGGCAATATATACATGACCTTCACTGATAAGTTCCGGCATAAACCGATAGAAAAAGGTCATAAGCAACGTACTGATATGTGCTCCATCCACATCCGCATCTGCCATGATAATAATTTTATTATAACGAAGTTTGGAAATATCAAAATCATTCCCATACCCTTCTGAAAATCCACATCCAAAAGCCTGAACCATTGATTTGATTTCAGCATTTGCCAAAACTTTATCCATAGTGGCTTTCTCCACATTTAAAATTTTTCCCCGAATTGGGAGAATTGCCTGATATCTTCGATCACGGGACATTTTTGCAGATCCACCTGCTGAATCCCCTTCTACGATGAATATTTCACATTTTTCAGAATCTTTACTTTCACAATTCGCCAATTTCCCGTTACTGTCAAATGAGAATTTACTTTTCGTCAATAGATTTGACTTGGCTTTTTCTTCTGCCCTTCTGATTTTGGCTGATTTTTCGGCACAACCGATAATTTGTTTTAATGTTTCCAGATTTTTATCAAAATAAAGTTCCAGCTGTTCCCCTGTCACGGCTGCAACCGCCCGGCTGCCATCAGCACTGCCTAATTTTGTTTTTGTCTGGCCTTCAAATATGGGATCCGGATGTTTTATGGCCAATATGGCAGTCATACCACAGCGCGTATCCGGTCCTGTAAATTTATTCTGTTCCTTTAATATTCCCAATTCTTTTGCATAGGTGTTAATAATCTGGGTAAATCGTGTCTTAAAACCCGTCAGATGGGTTCCGCCCTCAGAGGTATATATATTGTTACAATAGCCCAATAGCTTTTCTTCAAATGTATTAACAAACTGAAATGCAACTTCGACTTCAATGTGTTCGCTAATGCCACGAAATGAAATAATTTCATGAATCGGTTCTTTTCCCTTATTTAATTCTTTTATATAAGAACGGATTCCTTCTGTTTCCAAATATGTAATTTGCTCTTCTTCTCCCTGACGCTTATTGGAAAAAATAATTTTAAGTCCAGGATTTAAATACGTAGTCTCATGAAGTCGACTTTTTATCCATTCTGCCTTGAATCTTGTTTTTTCAAAAATTTCTGAATCTGGTTTAAAATTGATAATCGTACCGGTATCTTTTGTCCGACCGATTTTAGGTAAAAGTCCATTTTTCAATTCAACAGTTGGCTTTCCGCGTTCATAAGCATCATAATAAATTATTCCATTGATACAAATTTTTATCTCCAAATATTCAGAAAGCGCATTTACAACAGAAGATCCGACACCATGTAATCCTCCGCTTGTTTTATACGCATTATGATCAAATTTTCCACCGGCATGGAGTGTAGTAAAAATAATTCGTTCTGCGGAAACTCCCAATTTATGACGATCCACAGGAATTCCTCTTCCATTGTCTGCCACTGTCACAGATCCATCATTTTCTAAAGTTACCTCAATGCAATTACAAAAACCTGCCAGGTGTTCATCTACTGCATTATCAACAATTTCATATACAAGATGATTCAAACCAGAAGTAGATACTCCACCGATATACATTCCAGGTCGTTTTCGGACTGCTTCCAATCCTTCTAATACCGTAATACTGTCTGCATTATAAGCAGTCGTCTTTGCCATACCTTTTCTTCCTTTCTGATAAATCTTTTCTATTATAATGGAAAATTGTTTCTTGGACAAGTAGAAAAACAAAAATACGGAGTAAACCGAATCTTCGATTTCTCCGCATTTTTACAAAACAGCTTGTAGGGGAATCGAACCCCTGTTTCCGCCGTGAGAGGGCGGCGTCTTAGCCGCTTGACCAACAAGCCATATTAACCCAAAACAGCTCGTAGGGGAATCGAACCCCTGTTTCCGCCGTGAGAGGGCGGCGTCTTAACCGCTTGACCAACGAGCCATGTCCAACGCTAGATATATTAACACAATTACTTTATTGTGTCAATACTTTTTTTCAATTACAATTACTTTTCTCGTAACAATCTAAATTGCAAAACTAAGTTCCACCCCCTTCTCCTGTTACAGTGGAAATTAATTTTACAATCTCCGGAGTGGATTTTACTTTTACAGTTTTTTCCTGTATCCTTTATCCTGTGATGCTGGTTTCATTACAGGAGGATA
>JAPFDH010000007.1 GCA_026169045.1 Lachnospiraceae bacterium
ATGGTATATTTGGTTATTGGGCATATCTAATTATACCATGGATTACGGACCCTTTGTGGTCCGTTTTCTGTTTTTAGAACATAAAAACGGAGCCGCTGCTCCATAGATGATTACTCATCTATTTTGCAACGCCCCCTTTTTAATATAGTTTGTTGCTTTCGGAATATCCACTTAGAATAAGACCGTCAAGATACACATTTTCTTGCATAAATCGTCTGATCAGTGCGTGGGCAGATCATATTATTGTGATTATGCTTGGGAAAGGAATTGGGGCACTTATTACTGCAGAATAAAGAGAAAAATATGCGAGACAGGTAGAAATTATTCGCATATGATTTTGCTCCTAACCCAAAGAATCTGACTTTAATGTTTCTCTTAATGAAATGTCTGATCCATGTTATCCAGATACATTTTTTGAAATGGTATAAAAGTTCAAATATAATACAACAAGAGAGGAAAAGTCAAAATATATATTGACTTTTCCTTCTTTATGTTTATAATACAAGTATGAAAGTTAAGAATTAGATTAAGACAAAGGAGTATTCCATGGAATTTTTAAATGTAACAGAGATGGCACTTCGCTGGAACGTTCCGGTGAGAAAAGTGACAGCCTGGGCCAGAGATGGGAGGATTCCCGGTGCGCAGAAAAGTGGCAGGGAATGGTTGATTCCAGCAGATAGTATTCTTCCTGTGGATGGAAGGACAAAAGAGAGCAGACGGGTAAAGGATGGGATTGATATAGAGAAGACGACTGTTTCTTATACGGAAGTCGGCGGCAGTCAACGGGTGATGGAAGAATTCGAAAAAAAATATAAGAAAAAGCCGGATGCCAGTGCATTTACACCATACCGTATTTGCCCCATAGGAGCTCATAGTGATCATAATCTGGGAAAAATTACTGGATTTGCCATTGATAAAGGAATTCATATTGCATATGGTGTGAAACACAATGGTGTAATTGAGATAGCCAGTCTTCAATTTCCTAAAAGAGCCCAGTGGCATGTCAGCAGTATACCGGAGGAAAGACAGGGAGATTGGGCGGATCATTTGAGAGGAGCTACACTGGCTTTGGGAAAACGATATCCGTTACGTATGGGATTGTGTGCGGTGATTGATGGGGAGTTACCCATTGGTGGATTGTCGTCTTCGGCAGCAGTGATTATTACATTTTTATCTGCTCTCAGTCGATTAAATGGAATCCGTTTGACTCAGCAGGAGTTGATTCAGATTTCCAAAGAAGCAGAAAATGTATATGTGGGAGTATCCTGCGGAAAATTGGATCAGTCCTGTGAAGTATATTGTAAGAAGAACCAGTTACTGTATTTGGATACAAAGGATGATTCTTATCGTTTGATTCCACAAAATCCGAATATGAAGCCGTATTGTTTTATGATTTTCTTTTCCGGTGTAGAGAGAAGTCTTGCCGGATCGAAGTTTAATATGCGTGTGGATGAAGCAAGGGCAGCAGCGTATGCATTGAAGGCATTTGCTGGTTTGCCTTATGGGAAGATGGAAGAGACAAATTTGCGGGATGTTCCCAGAGAAATCTTTGAAGAATATAAGGATCGCTTACCGGATAATTGGAAGAAACGTGCGACACACTGGTATACTGAGTGGGAAAGAGTAGAAGCCGGTGCAAAAGCCTGGGAAGCTGGGGATATTGAGGAATTCGGACGATTATCGTTTGCTTCTGGTAAGAGTAGCATTGAAAATTGGGAAACAGGGTCTCCAGAATTGATAAAGCTATATGAGCTGATGCGTGAAACGGAAGGAATTTATGGAGGACGTTTTTCCGGTGCTGGTTTTAAAGGATGCTGTATGGCTATTGTAAATCCAGACTATATTCCTGCGATTTCTGAAAAAATTACAAACGGATATTTAGAAGCGTTTCCTCATTTAAGGGGAAAGTTTTCCATACATATTTGTAAAAGTGCAGACGGGGTGAAATTATGAAATGTTTAATACTTGCTGCGGGATATGCTACAAGGCTGTATCCCCTCACAGAAAATTTTCCAAAGCCACTGTTAAAAGTGGGGGAAAAGACTATTTTGGATTGGCTGTTGGATGATATTGACGCATCCGGAGAAATCGATGAATATGTGGTGATTTCCAATCATAAGTATGTATCGCATTTTGAAGCATGGGCAAAGGATAAACCATATCCGGTTACGGTGGTGGATGATGGTACATCCAGTAACGAAACAAGATTAGGTGCTGTACGGGATATTCAGTTTGCTATTGAATCGTTGCATTTGGATAGCGATATGCTGGTGATGGCAGGAGATAATGTTTTGGATTTCAGTATGAAATCGTTTATTAAATATGCTTTGGAAAAACAGTCTTCCTGTATTATGCGCTATTATGAAGCTGATCCTGCAAAGTTAAAAAAATGCGGTGTTGTACAAATTGATAATGAAGATCGCATTTTGTCTATGGAAGAAAAACCGGAAGAACCAAAATCCAATTGGTGTTGTCCTCCATTTTATTATTACACAAAAGAAGATAGCAAAAAAATAGCAGAAGGAATCAAAGCTGGATGTGGAATCGATGCACCGGGAAGTTATATTGCCTGGTTATGTCAGGAAACTAGTGTATATGCTATGGAAATGCCGGGAAAACGATATGATATTGGAAATTTAGAGAGTTATAAACAGGTCCAGAACGATTATAAGGGGATAAATAAATGAGAGAAGTGAATGTTTTATTGGAGGGAAAAACCATTCTGGTGACAGGGGCTGCCGGATTTATCGGAGCCAATCTGGTGATGGAATTATTCCGTACAGTAGAGAATGTATCCATTGTGGGAATTGATAGTTGTAATGATTATTACGATGTAAAACTAAAGGAATATCGTTTGGGAGAAATTGAAAGCTTAACAGAACAAAAGAAAAAAAGCAGCTGGACATTTATAAAAGGAAATATTGCCGATAAAACATTGATCGATGAGATTTTTGCCCAATATAAGCCATCTGTGGTAGTAAATTTGGCTGCGCAGGCTGGGGTGCGTTATTCTATTACGAATCCCGATGCTTACATAGAAAGTAATTTGATTGGATTTTATAATATTTTGGAAGCCTGTCGTCATTCTTATGATGGGGGAGAAAACGGTGTAGAACATTTGGTATATGCATCTAGTTCTTCTGTATATGGTTCCAATAAAAAGGTTCCGTATTCCACGGAGGATAAGGTGGATAATCCTGTGAGCTTGTATGCAGCTACAAAGAAATCCAATGAGTTAATGGCACATGCCTATTCAAAATTGTACAATATTCCATCTACAGGTTTGCGCTTTTTTACCGTATATGGTCCGGCCGGTCGTCCGGATATGGCTTATTTTGGTTTTACCAATAAGTTATTGAAAGGAGAAACCATACAGATTTTTAATTATGGAAATTGTAAAAGAGATTTCACCTATGTGGATGATATTGTAGAAGGTGTAAAACGAGTGATGCAATGTGCTCCGGAAAAAAAGAATGGAGAAGATGGTTTACCGATTCCACCTTATGCGGTTTATAATATTGGAAACAGTAATCCAGAAAATTTGTTGGATTTTGTACAGATTTTACAGGAAGAACTTACGCGTGCAGGAGTTTTGGATCAGGATTATGATTTTGAGGCACATAAAAAATTAGTTCCTATGCAGCCAGGCGATGTACCGGTTACATTTGCTGATACCAGTGCATTGGAAGAAGATTTTGGATTTCGTCCGTCTACTCCCCTTCGTGAAGGATTGCGCCGTTTCGCACAGTGGTATCACAAATTTTATCAATAAAAGTGATTTGAAAGAAAGCCGGACTTTTCTTTGAGGTCCGGCTTTCAATCATTTCTCTTAAAAAATTTAATCTCTTCTAAAAAGATCGCGGGTATATACTTTCTCTTTCACATCGTCAAGACAGCTGTTGTATCGGTTAGCGATAATTGCTTGACTCATTTTTTTGAATTTCTTTAAATCGTTTACAATCTTACTTCCAAAAAAGGTGCTGCCGTTTTCCAGGGTCGGTTCATAGATAATGACCGTTGCCCCCTTGGCTTTAATACGTTTCATGACACCCTGAATCGCCGATTGACGGAAATTATCACTATTACTTTTCATGGTCAGACGGAAAATACCAATTACAATTTCTTTTTCATTGTTTGTGTCAAAATCACCTTCACTATAGGAGTATCCTCCGGCCATCTGAAGAACCTGATCGGCGATGAAATCTTTTCTTGTGCGGTTGCTTTCGACGATTGCGCTCATCATATTTTGAGGGACATTGTCAAAGTTTGCTAAAAGCTGTTTCGTATCCTTAGGAAGACAGTAGCCACCATAACCAAAGGACGGGTTATTGTAATGAGTACCGATTCGGGGATCGAGACATACACCATTGATAATCGCCTGTGTATCAAGACCTTTTGTCTCAGCATAGGTGTCCAGTTCATTGAAGTAGCTGACGCGAAGTGCCAGATAGGTGTTTGCAAATAGTTTAACCGCTTCGGCTTCGGTGAAACCGATAAATAAAGTAGGAATATTTTCTTTTAATGCGCCTTGTTGAAGCAGTTCTGCGAATGTGTGAGCAGCCTGATTGATACGTTCGCTACCGTCTGTGGAGACAATGATACGGGATGGATATAAGTTATCATAAAGTGCCTTCGATTCACGAAGAAATTCCGGGCTGAAAATAATATTGGATGTGTGATATTTTTCACGGACAGAAGTAGTATAGCCAACCGGAATCGTGGATTTGATTACCATGATAGCATTGGGATTAACTTTTAAAACTAATTCAATAACTGCTTCCACGGCAGAGGTGTCAAAGTAATTTTTCTTACTGTCATAGTTTGTGGGAGCAGCGATTACTACAAAATCGGCATTTTTGTAAGCAGATTCGCCATCCAGGGTGGCGGTTAAATTCAGATCTTTTTCTGCCAGGTATTTTTCAATATATTCATCTTGAATGGGAGATTTCCTGTGATTAATTTGTTCCACCTTTTCAGGTATAATATCCACAGCTGTCACATGATTGTGCTGAGCCAGTAAAGTTGCAATGGATAAACCGACATATCCGGTGCCTGCGACCGCAATACGGTAGGGTTTTAATGGATTTGATGTGCTGGTAGTTGGCTTTGGGGATTCGTTTATATACAAATCTGTGATTTCAAAATCGAGGGTTTCAGCCAAAGCTTCCAACTGATCAATGGAGGGTTTGTAGGTTTCACTTTCCAGCCGTCCGATCATAGAACGATTGATGCCTGTGCGTTCAGCCAATTGGGATTGGGTAAGTCCCTTCGATTTTCTGAGTTTTAATACGGTTTCTGCTAAAAGAGCGGAAGAGAATTTTTTCATAATTAAAACAACCTTTCTTTCATATTATGCAAAAATTTGGTAACTATTTTGAAACATACATGAGCAGGAGATTCGCCTCATAGAGGCACTTTTGCGAATGGACTCTGAATGGTCACTAAATTCAGTATTTTTAATAGGCAGTATAAGATATATCAAGGCAAAGATATCATAAACAACAAAAATAGTCAATAATACATTGCTGCTAATATAAAATTCTGTTTTAAATAGCATTTGATAAATGCATTTGTGAAGAAGAAAATTAAAAGAATGTAATATTAGGAAGTTTCATGGACTTTTTTATATCTGAGATAAAGAGATTCATGATTATAGGAATTGTTAAGACAAAACCTATGTAGTAGATAAGGAGATTTGGATGAATAAGGTAGCGGTGGGAATTACAGGGATTCTATTCGTGTTATTTTTTGTTTTTTCTTTTCAAAGGAATGCTTCGGTAACGGTAGATTCTGGAAATCTCACCACCATAGAGCAAACGACGGACAGTCGACGCCGAACGGATTACGTGGATGAAAATGGTGTGATCACCATGCATCCCACAAATGGTTATGCCACCAGGATACAGATTTTGGATGAACGGGAAAATCCGGTAGAGGAATACTATTTAGATGCGGATGGAAATCCTGTGGAGAGGCCGGGAGGATATTATGGGATAAAACGAATTTATGATGACGAAGATCTCTGTATCCAATATATCTATGTGGATCAGGAAGGCAAACCCATTCGGATTTCTTCTGGTTATGCTTCGGTGAGACAGGTGTATGCTGAAAATCGTCGGGTAAAGGAAGTATATTACTTGGATGAAAAAGATGATCCATGTCCGCTGTATACAGGACAATATGGGGAACGCAGAGAATACGATGAGGATGGAAGGAATATCCGTACGATTTATATTGATCAAGATGGAACTCCTATGGAAAATCAAAAGGGTTATAGCAGTGTGGTTCGGGAGTATAATGAGGATGGGCAGATCACAATGGAGTGGTATTATGACCTGGATGAAAAGAAAGTGGATATTGGAAGAGGACAGTATGGTTCAAAGAGGCTTTATGAAGATGGTGTCTATATCTCTTCAGTGGTCGTGGATGAAGAGGGAAATGAACTGTTTTTCTTTGATCAGTTGCTTCAGAAAAATCCCTGGATTGTGGCAATATCTGGTATTCTGTTTATGCTTTTCCCCTTGTTTTTAAAAAGAAAGCTACGGATTGGTCTGACAATTGTATATATCGGTTTTATTCTTTATATGACTCTTTTGATCCGTGAAAGTGGAGAGCAAACGAGTAATTTGGAACTATTTTGGTCCTATCGGTTATTTTTTGAACGATCCGAATTGGGATTGGAGATACTTAACAATATTTGGCTGTTTCTTCCCTTTGGAGCAATGCTTTGTTCATTAGATCAGGAAGGAAAATGGAAAATCTGGTTTATCGCATTGGGATTGACGGTTATCATCGAATGTGTGCAGTATCTATTTGGATTGGGATTATGTGAAGTGGATGATATGATCAGTAACAGTCTGGGAGCTTGGTTGGGATGGGGATGTTATCGCGAAGCAGAGCGATGGAAAAGAAAGAAGAATTAAATCCGGAGTTCTTATATTATCCAGTTGGTAACAGATTCGAGATTGTTACTTCATGTGTTTAGATTCTGATATACATTGCTTTTCCTATCAATATGTGATAGTATAATTATGTTTATGAATTTGTAAAATCTGAATATGTAATATTTCCAAAAGAGAAAATTCGATTTTAACAGGAGAGGAGATGATACGATGGAAAAGCAGAAATATGAGGCACCAGAGATGGAAATCGTACATTTTGAGACCGAAGATGTGATTACAACATCTGGGCTTGAGGGCGATTTTATTGGAACAGCACCAGATTTTGAATGGGGAGAATGGCCGTAAAGAAAAGCAAAATATATGGATATATGTGGCAGACAGGGAATCCGCTGTCTGCCAATTTTGTATAGTGCGAAAGGATTGTAATGACAATGGAGAACAGAGAATTTTATTGGATACGGCTGGCTGGGATTCCTCTCTGGATTGCTCCCCACTGTTTGGAGTTGCGGGAATTTTTTCGAGATTATATCATTTGCCCCACCGAGAGGGATCAGAAAGTGTTTCAAAATCTGATGGGACAGGAATCTCCGATCCAGGTGAGTCTGGACGAGATGAAGAGAGAATCTGATTCTGGTGAGATAAAGTATTCCCTGCCTTATTTGGAAAGCCTGGCTTTTTACCGAAAGATATGTCATATCCTTTTGAAAGAAGGGATTGTATTGTTCCATTCCTCTGCTTTAGCAATTCATGGAAAAGCCATTTTGTTTACAGCAGCCAGTGGGACAGGAAAATCTACCCATGCCAGATTGTGGAGGGATTATTTTGGATCGGAAGTGACGATGATTAATGATGATAAGCCCTTGCTTAAGGTGAGAGAGGATAAAGTAACAGTGTATGGTACACCCTATGGCGGGAAGGAAGGACTTCATACCAATACCGAAGCATTGGTAGCTGCCATTGTTGTTCTTCATCAGGCAGAAGAGAATGCGATACAGCGGATATCGTTCGGAGAGGCTTACCCAGCATTGTTGAATCAGACCTATAGAAGGAAGGATGTGGCTGGAATGGTACAGACGATGGATTTGGTGGATACATTGGCGAAGCTTCCTGTTTACCGGCTGGGTTGTACCATTTCAAAAGAGGCAGTGGAAGTGGTATATAGACAGTTAAAGGAAGATGGATATTTAGGAGATTGAAGTAGGATGTTATAGTCATCAAAATGATATGGTTCTGGTAATGGTAGAAAAGAGAAAAGTAGTGTCAAAAATAGTCTTTACAATTTTTGAAATTATGCTATAATCAGAAACGAATAAAGAAACTGTACAAATATGGTTAGCATATCTACAAATTTACAATTGTTTGGATGAAGGAGCTGTTAATTATGAAAAAAACAAGCTATGAAAAACCGATGTTGGAGATTATTGGCTTTGAGACAGAAGATGTGATTCGTACTTCCGGACTTAGTGACGGAGATCCAGGTGGAACCGCGCCGGATTTTGATTGGGATGATAGTTGGCCATGGAACTGATCTTGTGGCTAGGCCGGAAAAGTTTTTGACTTTTCCGGTCTTTTGTTTTGGATAGAGCTCATTGTAAAGGGGATGAAAAAGAAGTGCTGTGATTCGGTACTTGTATGGAAGCAGCAAATGTGTTATACTTGACACGTACTTGAAATTTATGACAAAAGATTAGAATAAAGGAGTGTGCTTTTTGATGAAAGAAAGATATGAAGTACCTATGATGGAAGTGATTACCTTTGCCTGTGAGGATATTATTACAACAAGTGGTGTGATTATAGATCCTAATCCAGACGTAGATGGACCAGAGGTTGACTTTGAGGATTAATTTACTGTTTTAAAATGAAATAAAGTACGTCTAGAGGTACTGTACTTTTCTATACAGTACCTCTATGTTTTATGTTTAGATAACATTATAATATTGCTTTGATTTTGAAAAAGGCGGAAAAAATATAATCACAGAAAGGAAAAAACAAATGAAAATTAAATCAGGATTAATTTCCCATAAGGTGGATGATCAATACATAACCGTGGCTTCCGGTGATGCGGCAGAGGTGTTTAGCGGTATGCTTCGAAGTAACAG
Source organism: Lachnospiraceae bacterium (assembly GCA_026169045.1). Classification (GTDB taxonomy): domain Bacteria; phylum Bacillota; class Clostridia; order Lachnospirales; family Lachnospiraceae; genus Fimimorpha. The sequence continues at coordinate 9,002 of JAPFDH010000007.1, forward strand.
CGTGGCTGCTGCCATTTTAAACATGCTGGAATCGGAAACTTCCGAAGAGGAGATTACAGAGCAGCTGTATTCCCGGTATGATGCGCCGAGAGAAACCATTGCTGCTGATGTCCATCAGGTCATTATGCAGATCAGAAAGGCCGGGTTGCTGGATGAGTAAAAAACAATCACCTTTGGAACAGGAAATTCGTTCCGGAAGGCCGGTGGTGACCATGACATCCGGCGATAGTATGGAGCCGCTTTTGTTTCATCAAGAGACCCGCGTGGTAATCCGGAAAGCAGAGGAAACCTTAAAAAAAGGAGATCTTCCTGTGTATCGGCGTCCTTCCGGGCAATTTGTCATGCATCGTGTGGTTCGTGTGGGAGAAGCGGATTACTATACGAGAGGGGATAATCGTTATGGATTGGAACAGGTTCCGAAGGACTGGATTTTAGGAGTTGTGACGGAGATCTATAGAAAGAATCGTCATATTTTCGTGACGGATTGGAGATATCGTTTGTATGTTACAATATGGACAAAGATTTATCCAATCCGTTATGTTTTATATAGAGGGAGAATGGCTAAAAGGAAATGGATAAGCAAGGTGCGATAAACTATATTTATGAAACGGCAAAGGGAACACGATGGAAAATCGCTTTGATTCTTTTGATACGTGCATCCATGGCTATGGTCAATGTGTGTTCGGCTTTGCTTCTGCGTGATATGATCAATGCTGCCGTAGCGCATAATACAGCGTTATTCTTTTCCAAAAGCATTCTGTTTATCGGCCTGATCGGTATACGGGTGCTTGCCGGTTCGGGAAACCGTTTTTTTCAGGAAGATATATGTTCCGAATTAGAGAATAAGTTGAAAAAGCGTCTTTTTTCTGTTTTATTAAAAAAGGACTATAGTTATGTTTCGGCAGTCCATTCTGGAGAATGGATGACACGGTTGACCAATGATACGGTATTGGTTGCCAATGCAATGACCAATCTTTTGCCAGATATGGGAAGCATGTTTGTTCGGTTAATTGGTGCAACATGGGCAATTTTGTTAATGGAGCCGCGTTTTTTATATCTGATTGTACCCGGAGGAATGATTTTGATTTCCATATCCTATCTTTCCCGTAAAAAAATGAAGCAACTGCATAAAAACGTTCAGGGAGCTGATGGGGTACTGCGTGCGTTTTTACAGGAATGTTTTTCCGGTATGCTTGTGGTGCGGGCATATGGTACCGAATCGCTTACAGTGGATCGGGCTGTAGAGAGAATGGATCATCATAAAACGGCACGTATGAGGCGTACCCATTTTTCCAATATTTGTAATACGGGATTTAGTGCACTTATGAATGCCACATACATTGCCGGTGCCTGTTATTGTGGATATGGAATTTTGACCGATGCGATTTCCTATGGAACGTTTACCGCTATTTTACAGTTAATCGGACAGTTACAAAGTCCTCTTGCAAATATCAGCGGAATTCTCCCCCGGTATTATGCGATGGTATCCAGTGTGGAGAGACTGATGGAAGCAGAAACCCTGGATGATGCCTGTTCTACTAAGCATAAAACGTTACATGAGGTGCTAAAAGTATATGAGACCGATTTTGAAAAAATTGTAATGAAAAATATTTCATTTTCCTACCCTTCTCCTGTTCAGGCAGATGGTCTGGATAGAGGGAAAAAGGAATGGGATGGATGCGCCAAGGAGGATGGTACGGAAAAGGTTGTGGCACTGTCAGGATGGAATTTCGAAATTAAAAAAGGCGAATATGTGGCGATTACAGGTCCTTCCGGGTGCGGCAAAAGTACGTTGCTGAAGCTATTAATGTGTCTGTATGATCCGGATCAGGGCAATCGTTACCTGCAGACAACCGATAGCAGGATCACGTTAGATGGAAGCTGGCAGCGATTGTTTGCCTATGTTCCTCAGGGAAATTATCTGATGAGCGGAACCATTCGGGAAATGGTTACATTTTCCGATCACAGGCAAAGCATGCATGATGAAGAGATCTGGCGTGCCCTTTCCATTGCCTGTGCCGATGAATTTGTCCGTAAATTGGAACACGGTATCGATACGGTACTTGGGGAAAGGGGCGCCGGTTTGTCGGAAGGGCAGATGCAGAGGCTGGCTATTGCAAGGGCAGTTTTTTCCCGTTGTCCGATTATGATTCTGGATGAGTGCAGCAGTGCACTGGATGAGAGAACAGAGGAACAGCTTTTAAGAAATCTTCGCTCCATGACGGATCGAACGGTGATTATTATTACCCATCGTCCGGCTGCTTTGAAAATATGCGATCGGATTTGCCAGGTGAATGGTAAACAGTTAGGAATGTAAGGAGTATCACATTGAAAAAAGCAAAGGAAAAAGAAAAAAATACATGGAAAGCAGCAGCCTGGGATATGCTGTATTTAACGGTATGCAGTATCAATGGCGAGATTCCCAAATACGAACGGGTTGCTGAAATGGATTTACAGAAAGTATATGCATTGAGTCAAAGCCAGAGTCTGGAAGCCATGACGTTTATGGCACTGGAACGCTTGATTAAGGTGAATGATGCTGTGCGGTTGCTTGATACAGAACAAGTATTGACAAAATGGGAAGAGGCAAAAAATAAAGCAATCAGAAAAACCATACTTATGGATGCGGAAAGAAATCAGTTATTTGATTTTTTGGAACGACAAAACATCTGGCATCTTCCTTTAAAAGGGGTGATTCTATGCCCCATGTATCCGGAATTCGGAATGCGCCAAATGTCTGACAACGATGTCCTTTTTGACTCTTCCTGTCGGTCAATGGTGCGCAGTTGGTTTGAAAGTCGTGGATACGTGGTGGAGAGGTATGAGAAAGGAAATCAAGATGTATATCATAAGAAACCGATTTATAATTTTGAAATGCATACGGCATTGTTTCCGGAAGAAACACAGACTAAATTTTTCCGGTACTACAAATCGGTAAAAAGCAGGCTGCATCGCGTAGCAGGCAGAGAATTTGAATACGCCATGAGTGATGAAGATTTTTATGTATATATGGTTGTTCACATCTATAAACACTATATTGGTAATGGTACAGGTCTTCGTTCCCTATTGGATCTGTATGTCTGCCATAGGGCGAAACCGGATCTGGATCGCAGATATCTGGATGAAGAATTTGAAAAAATCGGGATTTTGGATTTTGAAAAAGAAATGCGGGCGTTGGCATTAAAAACGTTTGCGGATCAACCGGAACCGAGTACGTTTACAGAGGATGAGCAGAAAATTTTGTATGAACTGATGTCTAATCATACTTATGGCACAATGGAAAATGCTTGGCGAAATCAAGTGAAAAGAATGCAGTCGGAGGGAGTAAATATTACATCAGTAGTGAAAATGAAGTATTTTTTGACCCGTTTGTTTCCAAATAAAGAACATATGGAAAAATGGTGTAAGGCATATGCTCCTTTCTTTTTCAGAAACAAATGGCTGATGCCGATTGCGTATATTTGGCGAATCGTAAGAGTAAACAGTGAAAAGAATAAACAGATGAAAAAAGAATTTGATACAGTGAAAAAGATGTAAACAAGCACTAGTTCTTCGAATTCCCCTCCCTTTTCTATGTAGTTGATTACAAAAAAACATGTAATATTTCACAAAATGATTGATTCTGATTTGTAAATATTGTATAATACAAGTAAGTTGTAACCAGATGACACGAGATTCTACATAGGAAAGGATGGAACATATGACAAATCATTTACCGCTTAATATTCGGGTACCCATTGATGAAGATAATCCGAGTATTTTCCGGCAGGAAGAGTTATGTATTAAGTGTGGTATGTGCAAGGAAGTCTGCACAGCAGATATCGGGGTTTTGGGAACGTATTCTCTGCGTGATACCGGAAATCGGGCGATCTGTATCCACTGTGGCCAATGTGCCAATGTTTGTCCCACAGGCAGTATTTCGGAAGTATACGAATACAAAGAGGTGGAGGCAGCGATTCATGATGAAGATAAAATTGTCATTGTAAGCACATCTCCTTCCGTGCGTGCTGCTTTGGGAGAAGAATTCGGTGAAGAAGCGGGTACGTTTGAACAGGGAAAGATGATTTCGTTGCTTCGCGCGTTGGGCGTGGATTATGTGTTGGATACGAATTTTGCTGCTGATTTGACGATTGTGGAGGAAGCCAGTGAACTGATTGAACGGATCCAAAAGAAAAAGCCTCTTCCCCAGTTTACCAGCTGCTGTCCGGCCTGGGTAAAATTTGCTGAAACCTATTATCCTGACTGGCTGCAAAATCTTTCCACGGCAAAGAGCCCTATTGGGATGCAGGGACCTACGATTAAGACGTATTTTGCCGAAAAGATGGGAATTGATCCGAAGAAAATCGTCAATGTTGCTTTGACACCCTGTACCGCGAAAAAATTTGAAATACGGCGCAGTGAGATGAATGCTGCCGGTAAACGGTTGGGAATTCCGTCCATGCGGGATATGGATTATGTGATTACAACCCGTGAATTGGCACGGTGGGCAAAAGAGCAAGGAATTGATTTCGCTTCTCTGCCCGATGGTACCTATGACCGTCTGATGGGACAGGCTTCAGGAGCCGGTGTTATTTTCGGTAATACAGGCGGGGTTATGGAGGCAGCGCTTCGGACGGCATATGAATTTATGACCAAGGAAAAGGCACCGGATCAATTATATAAACTGGAACCTGTGCGGGGATATGATGGAATCCGGGAGGCGAGTCTGGAGATTGCTGGAATGCAGGTCAATGTCGCTGTGGTTTACGGGACAGCCAATGTCCGTCGGATGATGGAGCGTATCCAAAAAGGAGAAAAGGAATATCATTTTATTGAGGTTATGACATGTCCCGGCGGCTGTATTGGCGGAGGCGGTCAACCGAAGCATTTGGGTGAAGATCAGGATGCCATACGCCAGGCCCGCATCAGCTGTCTGTATTCGGCAGATGAGCGGATGACACTTAGAAAGAGCCATGAGAACCCGGAAATCAGACAGGTATATGAGGAGTTTTACGGGAAGCCGTTGAGTGAGATGGCAGAAACGATGCTTCATACAGCATATCGTGACAGACATAGTGATTTGAACAAAGGAGGAACGAAGATGACGAAATGGAAATGTAAGATTTGCGGCTATATTTATGAAGGAGAATCCCTTCCCGATGATTTCAAATGTCCCATTTGCCGCCAGCCAGCATCTGCTTTTGAGAAAATAGAAGAGAAACCGGCTGCCGGATCGGCATCTCCGTATGCCGGAACGAAGACGGAAAAGAATTTACAGGAAGCTTTTGCCGGGGAGAGTCAGGCACGCAATAAATATACCTATTTTGCAGAAGTAGCAAAACAGGAAGGGTATATGCAGATGGCAGAGCTGTTCTTGAAAACAGCCAGAAATGAACAAGAGCATGCCCGTCTCTGGTTCCAGGAGCTGGGCCATGTGGGAAATACGATGGAAAACTTGCTTTCTGCCGCTGAGGGAGAAAACTATGAGTGGACAGATATGTATGATCGTATGGCAAAGGATGCTGAGGAAGAAGGCTTTTATGAATTAGCTGAAAAATTCCGCAGAGTAGCAGCGATCGAGAAACGGCATGAAGAGCGTTACCGCAAGTTGCTGAAGAATATTGAGATGCAGCAGGTATTCGAGAAGAGCGGACAGGTGATGTGGGAATGCCGTATCTGTGGTCACATCGTTGTTGGAAATAAAGCTCCGGAGGTATGTCCGGTTTGTAAGTATTCCCAAAGTTATTTTGAGGTACATCAGGATAATTTCTGATTTCTGCCTGCAGGGTTTTGATAAAAAAGGTTATCCTATTGTTGTTTGTAACTATTTATTGTAGAATAAAGAGAGTGATGAAAAAAGAGTGCAATTACAGGAGGGATAAAATGAATCGATTATTGATTCTGGGTGCCGGCGGCTTTGGCCAGATGGTGAAAGAGACAGCGGCAGCGTTGGGATATGAGGAGATTGTTTTTTTGGATGATGCTGCTAAGGGCAGCGATGTCATTGGAAAATGCTGTGATTATTTGTCAAAGAAGGAAGAATATCCTACGGCAGTGGCTGCCTTTGGAAATAATAATACCAGATTGTATTGGACGGATAAATTGTTGGAGGCCGGATATCAGGTACCGGCTATCGTGCATCCTTCTGCGGTGATCAGTCCCAGTGCGGTTTTGGGACCGGGCTGTTTTATCATGCAGAAAGCGGTGGTAAATACACATACACAGATCGGAAGGGCTGCTTTGATTAACAGTGCTGCTGTGGTCGATCATGATTCTGTGATCGGGTATGGTGCCCATGTGGGACTGGGTGGTATCGTAAAATCCAATTGTACGATTGCGCCTATGAACAGGGTGGAACCGGGAGAGGTTATTTTCTCTACGCGCAGAAAGATAGAAGGAGTGGACAGCCGGGCACTGGAAGATGCCTTATATGCTTTTGGGTTCGGACCGCAGTGCAGCTATGTGAAGCCTTTCGGGGAAGGACATATTAATGAGACATATGCTGTTTATATGCCGACAAAAGAGGGAAAGGATGAGCCTTTTTATATTTTACAGCGGATTAACAAAAACGTGTTTAAGGAACCGGGACAGGTGATGGAGAACATATTTGGTGTCACAGAGTTTTTGCGTGATGTGATCCGTATGGAGGGCGGAGATCCGGACCGGGAGACATTGTCCTATATCAAGACGAAGAGCGGCGATAATTATTTTGAAGATGATGAAGGACAACCTTGGCGCTGCTCCAATTTTATTACCGACTCCGTTTGCTATCAGATGGTGGAGAGACCGGAGCAGTTTTATCAGTCTGCCTGCAGTTTTGGACATTTCCTGAAGCAGCTGGGACAGTATCCGGCGAAAAGCCTGCATGAGACGATTCCCAACTTCCATGATACGGTAAAGCGTTTTGCCGCTTTTTCATTGGCTTTGCAGCGGGATGTAAAGAACCGTGCCAGAACATGCCGTCCGGAAATTGACTTTGTGTTGGAAAGGGAAAAGGATTGCGGCGTTTTGGTAAGTCAGATGGAACAGGGAATGTTGCCGATCCGTGTAACACACAATGATACCAAGTTAAATAATATTTTGTTTGATGCCAAGAATGGCAATGGATTATGTATTATTGACCTGGATACGATTATGCCCGGTCTTGCTGCCAATGATTTCGGAGATTCCATTCGCTTTGGTGCATCCACTGCCGAGGAGGATGAAAAGGATCTGGATAAGGTTCACTTTGATATTCATTTGTATGAGTTGTATGTAAAGGGATATCTGGAAACCGCCGGTGATGTATTGACATTGGAGGAGAAGAAGAGTCTTCCCTGGGGAGCCCGATTGATGACTTTGGAATGTGGTATCCGCTTTTTGACCGACTATTTGCAGGGCGATGTGTACTTTAAAACGGCATATCCGGAGCATAATCTGGTACGTGCCCGTACCCAGTTCCGTCTTGTGAAAGAGATGGAAGAGCAGTTTGCGCAGATGAACGATATTGTAAAACAATATGACGGTGTTGAGGAATAATACGTTTATCGGCTGGGCATGATTAGGAGAGATGAAAACGGGAAGTAAGAGAAGGGAGATGACTGTAAGATGGAAAATAGAACGTATCTTGCCATCGACTTAAAGTCTTTTTATGCTTCTGTGGAGTGTGTGGAGCGTGGGCTTGATCCCATTACGACGAATCTGGTGGTGGCAGACCAAAGCAGAACAGAAAAGACGATTTGTCTTGCGGTTTCTCCCTCTCTGAAAAGTTACGGAATATCCGGCAGGTCAAGGCTTTTTGAGGTGAGTCAGAAAGTAAAGGAAGTCAATAGAAAAAGGCGGCAGCAGGCACCCGATAAAAAATTGGCGGGTGCTTCCTATCTTGATACAGAATTAAAAGAAAATCCGCAGATGGCTGTGGATTATATCGTAGCCCCTCCCCGTATGGCAAAGTATTTAGAGATCAGTGCACGGATTTACAGCATTTATTTGAAGTACATTGCACCGGAAGATATTCATGTGTATTCCATTGATGAAGTATTTATGGATATTACCCAGTATCAGAAAACATATCAGCTGACAGCCAGAGATCTGGCTATGAAAATGATCCGAAATGTGCTGGAGGAGACCGGGATTACTGCGACAGCCGGAATCGGTTCCAATCTGTATCTGTGTAAGGTGGCTATGGATTTGGAAGCGAAGCATATTTCGGCAGATCAATACGGAGTGCGGATTGCTGAGCTGGATGAGATGACATATCGGAAAAAGTTATGGACCCATCGGCCACTGACTGATTTTTGGCGTGTTGGACATGGATATGCAAAAAAGCTGGAAGAACACGGATTGTATACCATGGGCGATATTGCCCGCTGTTCTCTCGGGATGGTCACCGATTATTACAATGAAGATCTGCTTTACCGACTGTTCGGAGTGAACGCGGAACTTTTGATCGACCATGCCTGGGGTTGGGAACCCTGTACCATGGCGGATATTAAGGCATATCGTCCCCAGTCCAATAGTATCAGTTCCGGTCAGGTGCTGCAATGTCCCTATCCCTTTGAAAAAGCCAGACTGGTGGTTCATGAGATGGTGGATCAGATGGCATTGGATTTGGTGGATAAAGGGCTGGTGACAAATCAGATCATTTTGACAGTGGGATATGATATTGAGAATTTATCCGGTGGAAAGGACAGAAAAAAATATCAAGGTGTTGTCACCACAGATCGTTACGGACGGGATCTTCCTCGCCATGCCCACGGAACGGTAAATTTGGATGGGTATACGTCTTCGTCACGCCGGATGGCAGATGCAGTGTTAGGCTTATTTAATCAGATTGTAAATTCCAACCTTCTTATCCGGCGTCTGACCATAGCGGCAAACCATGTTGTGGAAGAAACGTCGGTGGTGAAACAGGCCCAGTATCATCAGTTGGAACTTTTTGCTGATCCGGCAGAGGAAGAAGCCCGCCTGAATAAAGAACATGCCCAGTTGGAACGGGAAAAGCGCATGCAGGAAACCATGCTTTCCATAAAGAAAAAGTATGGAAAAAATGCTATTTTAAAAGGAATGAATCTGCAGGAAGGGGCGACTGCAAAGACGAGGAACCGTCAAATAGGCGGTCATAAAGCGTAGGTTGTATCGATTGACACACACTTTTTTCAAAAACATGGGAGGCAGAAAAATGGATGGGATAAACCGTTATGAAGATATTATCAATCTTGAGCATCATGTTTCATCTTCCAGACCCCAGATGCCAAGATTGGATCGTGCGGCTCAGTTTTCTCCCTTTGCCGCACTGACCGGATATGATGATGCCATCAGGGAAACGGCACGGGTGACAGAAAAAAGGGTGGAATTGGAAGAATCCCAGTTGGAAGATCTGGATGCTGCGGTGCACAGATTGATGGAGTCAGATGCTTCACAAAAAGAGGTAACGATTACGTTTTTTCAGCCGGATACAAAAAAGGCGGGAGGAACTTATCGTACCGTGACGGGTGTTTTGAAAAAAGTGGATGAATATAAAAAATGTATGGTATTTTTCGATGGTACGATCATTCCATTTTCCGATATTTTGTCCATCGATGAAAATGTTTAGCTGGAGGATATACATGAGAGAGGTGATTGAAAGATGAGCAAATCAGATAATGGTAAGAAACAGACGCTGCAGCGGCAGCTGAATCCATGGAATGTATGGGCCATTGCGTTTGGATGTATCATCGGCTGGGGATCTTTTATTAACCCCGGTAAAAAGTTTCTGCCCAATTCCGGTGTGGCAGGGCCATTGCCCTTGGATTGGGAGCGTTGGTGATGATTATCATAGCATTCAGTTATGCCTATATGGTTCCCAAATATCCCAAAGCCGGTGGGGAATTTACGTTTACCAGGATGAGTTTCGGAAAAACACCGGCGTATATTTGCGGGTGGTTTTTGGTGGCAGCCTATCTGACCAATGTTCCCATGAATTCTACTGCGATCGGGTTGATCGTGGATGGATTGGACGGTTCGGCTGATATTTTGAAGTGGGGATTTCATTATCAGATAGCGGGATTTGATGTATGGGCAGGAGAAATGATTCTGGCCATGGGAATTTTGCTGGTATTTGGAATCCTGAATATTTGGGGAGTAAAAAAGGCCGGGGTGGTTCAGACAATTTTGGCTGTGCTGCTGGGTGTTTCGGTATTTATTTTAGTTGTGGCTGCTGTGACCAGCAGTAAAACGTCTCTGGCGAATATGGCACCTTGGTGGGGATTCCAAAAATCGGAAGCTGTGGAAGCATGGACCAATGGTACCTATACAAGTATTGATGAATTTTCCCATGGCGGTACGATGGGAAAACTGTCTGCCACATTGGCGACATTTGCCATTGCTCCCTGGGCATTTGTGGGATTTGATACCATTCCTCAGGCAGCAGAGGAGTTTAAGTTTTCTTATAAAAAAGTCAGTTTCATTATGATTGTAGCGATCATCTTCGGATGTTTTGTGTATACAGCCAACAATACAATCGTGGCTGCAGCGCTGGAAAACTGGCCGGAATTGATTATCGAGAGCAGTTCTACACCATGGCTGTTGTTGACAGCTGCGGAAAAACTTTTGGGGACACCGGGAAAAATCCTGGTGGGTGTGGCTGTCTCCTGTGCCGTGCTTTCCGGTATGATGGGATTTTATCTGGCTTCCAGCCGTCTGATGTTTTCCATGAGCCGGGACGGATATCTGCCGAAGTTTTTCGGAGTGATTGATACAAAGCATGGTACACCGAAAAATGCTATGATATTTTGTATTGTGATCTCTCTGTCCGGGCCGATTTTAGGAAGAGAGGCTCTGGGGTGGTTTGTGGATATGTCTGCCATTGGAGCATCCATCGGATATTTCTTTACCTGTGCATCCACATTGGTTACGCTGAAACGGGATGGCGACGGATCGCCGTTTTTGAAAGTTATGGCGGTGATTGGTGTGATCTTCTCTGTGGGATTTATGGTATTGCAGCTGATCCCCATTCCGGGAATCGCGGATGTACATTTTGGAAATGAATCCTATATGATGCTGGTGATCTGGATTATATTAGGGTTGATTTTTTATCTGAAACGGTGGAAATACTTTAAGAAAACAGAATAATGCGATGGGCAAAATACGATTATATGCCAGGATCGCAGAAAGGATTTTACATATGGAAGAAAAAAAGCACAAACGCCGCGTTCGGTATTCAGGAAAATATCCGAAACATTTTAATGAAAAATATAAAGAACTTCAGCCGGAAAAATACAAAGATACGGTTTTAAAAGTAATAGAAAAAGGCGGAACACCGGCAGGAATGCATATTTCCATTTGTGTCAAGGAGATTTTGGATTTTTTCCAGATTCGTCCCGGACAGAAAGGATTGGATGCTACATTCGGGTATGGCGGTCATACCCGGGCAATGTTGGAGCGTCTGGAAGGTCAGGGCCATATATATGCTTTGGATGTGGATCCCATTGAATCGGAAAAGACAAAAAAACGTTTGGAAAATCTGGGATATGGTCCGGAAATTCTGACGGTACGGCTTCAGAATTTTGCTGATTTGGATCAGGTGTGTAAGGAAGCCGGAACCTTTGATTTCATTTTGGCAGATTTAGGTGTTTCTTCCATGCAGATTGATAATCCGGAAAGGGGATTTTCATATAAAGTGGATGGCCCCTTGGATTTACGGATGAATCCGCAAAAGGGAATCAGTGCCGCAGAACGTTTGGAAGAAGTGGAATATGAGGAATTGGTGGGAATGCTGGTGGAAAATGCCGATGAACCATATGCCAGGGAAATCACAGATGTGATATTCCGCAAGAAAAAAAGAGGGGAGCCGATTCAGACGACGACTGCGCTCAGAAAAGCCATTGAAGAAGCGCTTTCTTTTATACCGGAGAAAGAACGAAAGGAAGCCGTAAAGAAGTCGTGTCAACGTACGTTTCAGGCGTTGCGCATTGATATCAATCAGGAGTTTGAAGCATTGTACTCTTTTTTGGAGAAACTTCCCGATGCGCTTTCCGAGGGTGGACGGGTGGCCATTCTTACGTTTCATTCCGGAGAGGACCGTCTGGTGAAAAAGTCATTTAAACAGTTTTATAAGGCCGGAATCTATAAAGAAATATCCAATGAAGTGATTCGGCCGTCAGCGGAAGAATGCATCAGAAACAGCCGGGCGAAATGCACAAAAATGAGATGGGCGATACGGGCATAAGGGTTGCACGGGAATGCTCTTTTCAGATGCAGGCTTTATTTTGAATAGAGCCTGCTTTTTTTGTCTTCAGGATGAAAATTAAGAAAACAAAAGAATATTGTGCTAGTTTTGTTTTTTGCATGTGGTATATAATAAAACAAAAAGACAATACGGAATTTTTTGTGGAAGTAGAAGAGCAGAAAGGAGAAAGAAAACGATATGGAGCAGAAAAAGATTCGTGCAACGGTAAAGGGGATTATAAAGCAGGATGGTCTGGAATTTAAGGATTTATTTGGAGATGGTGTATTGAAGCCATATGAAGACTGGCGTTTATCACCTCAGGAGAGGGCAGAAGATTTGGTGTCCAGAATGACGGATGAAGAAAAAGCAGGAATGTTTGTGATTGTTGATCAGAAGATGGGTATTTCCTGTAAAGATGGTCAGCCCACCAGCCGGTGTGGTGTCTTAAGCGAATATGAGGGCCCCGGAATACGGGGAAGTATGGCATATCCGACGACATATCAGCTTACCACCCGTCATATCCGTCATTTGATTGTCAGAGAAAATGCAAAACCCCATGAATTTGCCAAATGGATGAATACGCTTCAGGAGGTGTGTGAGGGGACACGTCTGGGAATTCCCTGTATTGTGGCAGCAAACAGTAAGAATGAAAGTGCGGATATCCGTTATAATGCACAGGAAGAAGATAATCAGTTTACCACGTATCCGGGGACATTGGGAATCGCAGCTTCCCGAAATATGGATCTGGTGAAGGAATTTGGAGAGACAGGACACCGGGAGTTTTTGGCATGCGGTCTGCGAAAAGGGTATATGTATATGGCAGACTGCGCGACAGATCCCAGATGGTTCCGAACCTTCGGAACCTTTGGTGAGAATCCGGATTTGATCAGTCAGATTATTCCGGAACTGATAAAAAAATATCAGGGTGAAGAGCTAAATGAAACGAGTGTTGCCATGACGATTAAACATTTTCCCGGGGGAGGCGCCAGAGAAAACGGATTTGATCCCCATTATGCAGAAGGAAAGTATAACGTATATGCGACTCCGGGAAGTCTGGAAAAGTATCATCTGCCGCCGTTTCAGGCAGCTGTCCAGGCACATCCGTCGGCGATTATGCCTTATTACGCGATTCCCAGCAATGAAAAGTCCAGTGTTCCACAGAAACCTTTTGAAACGGATTTTGAGGAAGAAATTGCATTTGCCTATAACAAACAATTTATCAATGGGCTTTTAAGAAATACCCTTGGATTTGACGGATATGTAAACAGCGATACCGGTGTGCTGGGAGATATGGCCTGGGGAGCAGAAGAGATGACGAAAGCGCAGCGGGCTGCCAAAGTTTTACAGGCCGGGACGGATATGGTATCCGGTGAGGCAGATCCAAAACCATTTTTGGAAGCCATAAAGGAAAAAATGGTGGAGCCGGAAATTGTGGATCGTGCCCTGGTCCGCCTTTTAAAAGAATTATTTGCCTTGGGGCTTTTTGAAAATCCCTATGTGGATGAAGAAGAAGCTGACCGTATGGTAAATACGGAAGAAAGCAGAAGACAGGCTTATCAGGCGCATCAGGAGTCAGTAGTAGTATTGAAAAATAGAAATGGTTTACTTCCTCTGGATGAATCGGCTCTGAAAGATAAGAAAATTTATGTGGAATTGTTCTGTAAAGATGATTATACGGAAAAAGAACTGGAAGTCATGGCATTGAGCGGAAGCAGAAAAGATCCAAAGAAAACCATAGCGGAATTTGTAGCTTCTGTAAAGAGAGATTATCCGCAGTGGCAGATTGTGGATGATTATCATCAGGCGGATGTGGCTATTCTTTTCTTAAATCCCACCAGTGGAAGTTATTTTGAGGCGACTCCCAGTTATCTGGAATTGAATATTTTTGAGGAAACGGGAATTCGTCTGGAAAAGATCCGTCAAATCCGTGCGACGGTTCCGAGCGTGGTGATGCATGTAAATTTGAATCTTCCATTTTTGATGACCAATGTGGAACCGATGGCAGATGCTTTGTCAGTAGGATTCTGTACGTTTGGGCAGGCAGTTCTGGATGTGCTTTCCGGTAAAGTAAAGCCAGTGGGAAAATTGCCGATTACACTTCCGGGATCGGATGCTGCCATCGCTGTGGATGAACATGGGATCTGTGCCAGCCCCAACGATGTGCCGGGATATGATAAAGCAAAATATATGAAAGACGGATTGTCTTATGCATACCGGGATGAGGATGGAAAGGAATACCGGTATGATTTTGGATTGACTTGGTAAATTTTTTCATGCCAGGCAGATGAAACGGATAGATTGGAGGAATTATGGGACTTACATTACAGGAATCCGTATCGGCTCTGACCGTATTTTTACAGGGGATTTTTAGTTTTTTCTCTCCCTGTGTGCTGCCACTGGTACCTTTGTATATCGGATATTTATCCGGCGGTGCAAAGACTGTGGCGGAGGATGGAAGTATTCGATATAAAAAGGGAAAAGTGCTTCTGCATACCGTTTTTTTCATTATCGGGATCAGTTTTGCCTTTTTCCTTTTGGGTCTGGGATTTACATCCTTTGGCCAGTTTTTCAATGAAAACCGCAGGATTATTTCAGTGATTGGCGGTGTTTTGATCGTATTGTTTGGAATTTATCAGCTGGGATTATGGAAAAACCAACTGTTTTCCAGAGAACATCGCATGCATGTTAACATAAATCCTGGAAAGATGAACCCGCTTGTCGCACTTTTATTTGGGTTTACGTTTAGTTTTGCCTGGACACCCTGTGTGGGACCTGCTTTGGCCAGTGTACTTTTGATGGCATCTTCATCCCAATCGGCAGCTATGGGGTTCCTTCTCATTGGTGTGTATACCCTTGGGTTTGTCATACCATTTCTGGCAGTTGGTTTGTTTACCAGCACACTGTTGGAGCTGTTTCGTCGGCATCAGAAAGTAGTGGCATATACCGTTAAAGTCGGAGGTGTCCTGATGATTTTTATGGGTGTCATGATGATCACGGGATGGATGAACGCCGTCAGCGGCTATTTTTCAAACCTGGGAAGTTTTAATAACGGTGGAACGGAAACGGTTTATGAGAGCAGCACGGAAAATAGTACGGACACAGTGGCTGAAACAAAAGAAGATGTACCGTCCCAAACCATTCCCGATGCGATCGAAGAGACACAGGCAGAAACAGAAACCGCGGCAGAAACTATTCCGGCGCCGGATTTTTCTTATCTGGATCAGTATGGTAAAGAGCAGAGCCTGTCGGATTATAAGGGTAAGGTTATTTTCCTGAATTTCTGGGCTACCTGGTGCGGATATTGTGTGAAGGAAATGAAAGATATACAGGAATTGTATGAAGAGTACGGAGAGAATACAGGAAATGTGATTATCTTAGGTGCCGCTTCCCCCGCCACCGATGAAAATACAAAAACATCGGAAAAATCACAACAGGAAGTGACGCAGTTTTTGGAGGAGAACGGATACACCTATCCTGTGGTTATGGATACAGACGGTGAAATGTTCTGGAATTATGGAATCAGTTCTCTGCCCAGTACGTTTATGATTCTGCCCGATGGCAATGTGTACGGATGGATTCCCGGAGCTTTGTCCAAAGAAAATATGAAGAGTATTATAGAACAGACGCTGGATGCAGCGGGAATGACAAATGAGTAGAAAAAGGACATAAAAAATATCATAAGAACCTAAAATTATTTCTTAATCGAAAGAAGATGTTATTTTATAATAAGGAA
This sequence comes from Lachnospiraceae bacterium, assembly GCA_026169045.1. Classification (GTDB taxonomy): domain Bacteria; phylum Bacillota; class Clostridia; order Lachnospirales; family Lachnospiraceae; genus Fimimorpha. The sequence goes on from JAPFDH010000007.1 coordinate 24,901, forward strand.
AAACAGGTAAGTTTGGGATGAAGGATCCCGGACAGAAAGGAGAGATAAAATGACATCGAGAGAACGGATATTGGCAGCGATCGCTCATAAAGAACCGGATTATGTTCCGCTGGATTTGGGTGCGACACCCAGTTCCGGCATTTCCGCCATTGCTTACAATAATTTGAAAAAGGAACTGGGAATTAAGACGGGGCATACAAGGATCTATGATGTGGTGCAGCAGGTGGTACAGCCGGAAGAGAATCTGTTGAATCAGTTCGGTGTGGATGTGATTGATATCGGGCGGGTATTCAACGAAAAGGATGAAGACTGGTATGATGTGAAACTGGCTGACGGATCGACAGGGCAGTATCCTGTGTGGTTTCGACCGAAAAAATTGGATAATGGGGACTATGTTGTATACGATAAAGAAGGAACACTGATTGCAAAGATGCCGGTGGGAGCGACTTTTTTTGATCAGATGTATTTCCCCTATGTGGAGGATTATCCGGATGACTGGTCAGATCTGGATCACCAGATGGGAAAGGTATTGTGGAATGCTATGGTGCATAGTCCCTGGGATCATGCATCCGATCCGGATTTTTATAAAACACTCCGCGAAAGAACGCTGGCATTGCGGAAACGTACCGATAAAGCATTGATGATAACCTGTGGCTGCAATTTGTTTGAGTGGGGAACGTTTTTAAGGCGAATGGATAATTTTCTTATGGATACGTATGCGGAGCCGGAACGTGTGGAAGAATTGGTGGAACAACTGATGATTCGCCATCTGGCGACGTTGGAAAAGGTATGCGAAGCAGTGGGAGACATCGTGGATATTCTTCGTTTTGGAGACGATCTTGGAATGGACACGGGGATGTTTATGTCCAGGGAAAAATATCAGCAGCTGTTTAAACCGTATCACACAAAACTGAATGCCTATGTACATGAACATAGCAAAATGAAAACATTTCTGCATTCCTGCGGATCCATATATCCAATCATCGGCGATTTAATTGACGCAGGATATGATGTGTTGAATCCGGTTCAGACCACAGCCTATCAGATGGATCCGGCTGTTTTGAAACGGGAATTTGGTAAAGATATTACCTTCTGGGGTGGAGGATGCAATACCAGAACGATTTTAAACCGTTCAACCCCCGAAGAAGTATATGAGTATACCAGAAGGATGATCGACATCTTTGCCCCGGGCGGCGGTTTTGTGTTCAATCAGGAGCATAATATTATGCCGGATGTACCGGCAAAAAATATATTGGCCATGTATCGCGCGGTGGAAGATGCCAGACGTTGAAATATGGATTTGAGGCAGCTGTCAAAGGCTGCCTTTTTAGTAGGCAAACGGATCGGATCATGGTATAATAAGGAAAAGATTCTGGGTCGCGGATTGTGAAAAACGGATAGGAAGGGGGTATTTGGGATGTGGAAGAAGAAAAGAAATATTGGGATCAGTTTACTGATGATGGGAGTGTTGATGATTTCGTCGGTGGGGTGTGGAAAAGAGGTAGAGGCAGATAACCTGATGGAAGGGATCCGTCCACAGAGCGTGGAGGTAAAGGAGCCGGATGAATGGGTTACGGATGGGTATATGGATCTGGCTGTGGATCTGTTTCGTACTTCCGCTACTGAAACGGAAGATGGAAATGTATTGATTTCGCCGCTGTCCGTTTCAATCGCTTTGGCGATGACCGCAAATGGTGCTGCCGGAAAGACGGGAGCAGAAATGCAGCGGTTATTTGGCGGGGAAGGTTCCATGGAGGAGATTAACAATTTCTTTTATTTGTGCCTTTCTTCCCTGCCTTCGAATGAAACAAATCAATTGAAGGTTGCAAATTCCATCTGGTTTCGGGATGATGAAAGCATACTTAAAGTGATCCCGGATTTTTTACAGACGAATGCAAATTACTATGGGGCACAGATATACAAATCCCCCTTTGATAAACGGACAAAATCGGATATGAATCGGTGGGTTGACAGGGAAACCAATGGTATGGTGAAGGAAATTGTCGATCAGGTGGAAGCGGATGATGTGATGTATCTGATCAATGCGCTGATGTTTGACGCCCAGTGGCATACCCCTTATGAAAAGACTGATGTTTATGCGGGCAGTTTTGCCTGTGCAGATGGAAACAGCCGGACAGTGGATATGCTTCATGGAGAAGAAAACGTGTATTTATTTGATGATGAAGCAGTTGGTTTTATGAAACCCTATAAAGATCATCAATATAATTTTCTGGCTATTTTGCCCCGTGAAAATATCGGCATAGAAGCGTATGTGGAGAACTTTACCGGGGAGAAGCTGAGAAATTTGCTGAAGAATTATAGGATGGGGACGGTTCAGACCACCATGCCCAAATTCAGTTGTACCTACGAAAAGAGCATGAAGAAAACTCTGAAAGAATTGGGAATGGTGGCAGCATTTGACCCCGTGGCAGCAGATTTTTCCCAAATGGCACAATCCGGCTCCGGTAATTTGTATATCAGTGATATCCTTCACAAAACGTATATTTCGGTGAATGAACTGGGAACGAGAGCCGGTGCGGTTACTTCCGTTGAAATGAAAAATTCCAGCAGTGCCATGGCAGAATGGACGGTAACCCTTGACCGACCGTTTCTGTATCTGATTTTGGATCGAACCGCAGATTTGCCTATTTTCATCGGTGTCGTTAAGGAAGTATAACAGCGGCAGTCTGTAAAAACGGTTTTAGCGGTTGCGCACGATTACTTTTCCCTGGCACGGCATAACCGGGTCATCCCATATGATTTCTCCCACGCTGTCTGCGGTAATGGTTCCTGACTTGGGATTTTTCACAGAGAGGATATGGGATGAAATGTCAGCTTCCACATCGGAATATTCAAAGGACAGATCGGTTCCCTCCATGGTACAGTGAATGAGCTTCAGATTCTTACAGTAGCAAAGTGGCTGGGTTCCGATGATGTGACAGTTGATCAGTGTCAGACCATCGGAAAACCACCCCAGATATTCTCCTTTTACAATTGAGTTTTCTACGGTTACATGTTTGCTGTGCCAGAAGGCATCTTTGGTATCCAGGACGGAATCTTTGATATGGACATCCTCGGTGTATTGGAAAGAATATTTTCCTTTCATTTTCAGGTCATTTATGGTTAAATGTTTGGTATCCAGGAAAATATATTCCGATTCAATTTCCGAATGTTCCACAGAGATATTTTGACATTTCCAGCCAAATTCCGGTGAGGCAATATGACAGGAAGAGACATGGACCGTATCGCATTCCCGCAGACATTTGATTCCGTTTATGGTGCTGTCAGAAATGTTACCATTGGAAGAGTACCAAATGGATGCCCTGGTCAGCTCATCCATAACGGAGTGGGATAGGGAGAAGGTCTGGGCATGCCACAGAGGGTATCTTAAAGAAAACTGACAGTGATCCACAGAAATGTTGCGGCACTCTTTCAGCACCGATTCACCGTCGGCTGGACCGGCAAAGGTACAATGGTTTACCTGGGCATTTACGAGATGATATAACGCCCGTTCTTCATCAAAAGTTTTATGTTCAATAATTGGATTCATAAAAAACCATCCTTTCTTAATCTTCAAATTTTGTATGGGTAGTCTGGTTTGCGGCAAGATGCTTTTCCGCAGTCATAAGTCCTTGTTCATAGTGGTCAATTTTTTCGTTTAAGCGTTTCAGGGAAGCCTGCATATCGTGAATGCGTTCCAAAAGCTGGTCTCGTTGTTCAATCAGAATTGCCTTTCTGGCATCGACTGTGGAATCACCTTGCTGAAAGAGAGCGACATATTCGATCAATGCTTCAATTTGGACTCCGGATTTTCGCATACATTTCATCAGTTCAATCCATCCGCAGGAAGTTTCATCATAGTTTCGGATGCCGCTTTTTGTTCTGGGAACAGGCGGAATTAAACCAATGCGTTCATAATAGCGCAGGGTATCCGCGGAAATATCATATTTTTTGCTGACTTCTGCTATTGTCATAGAAACTCCTTTCCATAGAAATACCTTTCATAGAAATACCTTTCATAGAAATTTTTTCTTGTGTTTTATATGATGCTATTATACCGATGATGTTATTGTAGCACTTGGAGTTGACTCAAAGTCAAGTGTTTTTTCTTTGATAAAAGTAATGCGTATACTAGAGTTTATTTTTTATGATTTGACTAATGAATTTTATTATATTTATAAAGGAGAAATGATTTGAGTGAATATTATAGGATAGTAAGAGGACTTATATTAGAAGAATATAAATATTTTGGAATAGCAATGAGAATAGAATGTATATTCTCTATCATTTCCATTGTGTGTTCTTTTTTGATGATATTGTTGTTAATATTAGGAAATAGTATTATAAATTATACATCTATTTTTTTCTTATTAGTTTTAATAGTTCATTATTGTAGAGAATTTTTTTTAAAAAAACGAATCCATTGGGAAAAGAGGCAAAAAGCAATAGAAACAGTAATAAATACATTGGATTTGAATGAGAAAATAGTAGATGTGATGTTAGTAGAAATCAAAGAATATATAAAAAAAGTTAGGAGCAACATAACATGGTTTATAGGAATAATAGTTAGTATATTTATATTATTTGCTACTATTGGATCAAATATTTTTCAAAAAGTATTGGATGTTTTTATTGAAATACATGATAAAGAAGAACTAAAAAAAATTTTTTATGATTTTAATAATATAGAGACATATTATACAATAATTATGGTTCTGATAAACGGTATGTTATTTTCAATTATTGTATTTACGATATTCTATTACATTCTTGGATTGTGTGTTCTTGAAAAAAAATCTGTTTTATATTTTCTGTATGATGTGAAATATCAACTTAATATGTCAAAAGAGCAAAAAGAAAAAATAAATGAAATAGTGAAGAGAAATACCATGCTTAGAAAGATTAAAAGATTCATAAATGAAAAATGTGAATGCTTAAAATATTAGACAAATGATAACATGTAAAATTACTACATGATAGATAAAAACTAACTTGAAGGGAAGCAAATAGTTTGTATAAGGATAAAATGTGAGAAGTTGAAAGATATGCTTGAACTCCTTTTGTAAAAAGGATATAATATGGCAGGTTAGTCTGCTGTTTACAAAAACAGTTTTATATAGGAAAGAAGCATGAAAGGAGATTTATGAGAAAACTTGCATTAAGTGATGAAATATTATTAACGATTGAAAAACCGGCCCGCTACATTGGAAATGAAGTGAATGCGGTAATGAAAGATAAAAATGCAGTGGATGTATCATTTGTTATGTGCTTCCCTGATGTGTATGAAATAGGAATGTCTCATCTGGGTATCCAGATTTTATATGATATGTTTAACCGGCGTGAAGATGTCTACTGCGACCGTGTCTATTCTCCCTGGACGGATTTGGATAAGATTATGAGGGAAAAGGATATTCCGCTTTTCGCTGTAGAATCTCAGGAACCGGTAAAAAGTTTTGATTTTTTGGGAATCACCATTCAGTATGAAATGTGTTATACCAATATTTTGCAGATTCTGGATTTGAGTAAAATTCCGCTTTTATCAAAAGATCGGACGGAGGAAGATCCCTTTGTCATCGGTGGTGGCCCGTGTACGTATAATCCGGAACCGATTGCTGACTTTTTTGATTTGTTTTATATCGGAGAAGGGGAAACCCAGTATTACGCGCTGATTGATTTGTATAAGGAACATAAAAAAAGCGGGGGATGCAGAAAAGAATTTCTGGAAAAAGCAGCAGAACTTCCGGGAATTTATGTTCCATCCTTTTATGAAACTGAGTATAACGAAGACGGAACCATCCGCCGTTTTTATAAGACCAATCCCCATGCCAAGGATACCATTGTCAAGGAATTGGTTATGGATATGACCGATACGTATTATCCAGAGAAACCAGTGGTTCCTTATATTAAAGCGACCCAGGATCGTGTTGTTCTGGAGATCCAGAGAGGGTGTATCCGTGGTTGTCGTTTTTGCCAGGCTGGTATGATTTATCGTCCTGTGCGGGAAAGAAAACTGGAGATGTTAAAAGAACGTGCCAGAACAATGCTGAAAAATACAGGACATGAAGAAATTTCCTTAAGCTCCTTAAGTTCCAGCGATTACAGTGAATTAAAAGAACTGGTTACATTTTTAATTGATGAGTTTAAGGATCAGAAGATTAATATCAGTCTTCCGTCTCTTCGTATTGATGCATTCTCCCTTGATGTGATGAGTAAAGTGCAGGATATTCGAAAGAGCAGTCTGACCTTTGCGCCGGAAGCCGGTTCCCAGAGACTTCGGGATGTGATTAATAAGGGCCTGACGGAAGAAGTGATTTTAAACGGGGCAGGCATGGCTTTTGAGGGCGGCTGGAACCGGGTGAAGTTATATTTTATGTTGGGACTTCCCACAGAAACAGAAGAAGATATAAAGGGGATTGCGGAATTGTCGGATAAAATTGCCAGACGTTATTACGAAATTCCAAAGGATCAGAGAAACGGTAAAGTCCAGATTGTAGCCAGTTCCTCCTTCTTCGTTCCAAAGCCATTTACTCCGTTTCAGTGGGCGAAGATGTGTACAAAAGAAGAGTTTCTGGATCGTGCCAGAATCGTTAATCATGCCTGTCGTGAACAGCTGAATCATAAGAGCATCAAATATAACTGGCATGAAGCCGATGTCACCGTGCTGGAGGGTGTATTGGCCAGAGGGGATCGGCGTATTGCCCCTGTTATTTTGAAAGCCTACGAGAAGGGATGTCTTTATGATGCCTGGTCAGAGACTTTTCACAATGATCTCTGGATGGAGGCTTTTGAGGAATGCAGTGTGGATATTGCATTTTATAATAACAGAGAGAGGGATGTGGATGAAATCCTGCCCTGGGATTTCATTGATACCGGCGTGACCAAAGAATTTCTGAAAAGAGAATGGAAGAATGCCAAGGAAGAGAAAGTGACACCAAATTGCCGTCAAAGATGTTCCGGATGCGGTGTGATGCGTTTTGAAGGAGGAATCTGCATTGAAAATAAGAATTAAATTTAGAAAATATGGGGTACTCAAATTTATCGGGCACCTGGATGTCATGCGGTATTTCCAGAAAGCTTTGCGAAGGGCAGAAGTGGACATCAGTTTTTCCGGTGGATTCAGTCCTCATCCGATTATGTCTTTTGCGGCACCGTTGGGTGTTGGGCTGACCAGTGACGGGGAATACCTGGATATTGAAGTAAACTCCACAGATTCTTCAAAAGAGATGGTAAAACGTCTCAATGCCGTTATGGTGGAGGGTATGGAGATTATCAGCTATCGGAAATTGCCGGATAAAATGAAAAGTGCCATGAGCCAGGTGGCAGCGGCTGATTATCTGTTGTCTTTCCGGGAGGGATACGAACCTCAGAATTGGTCAGAATGGGTGGAAGCATGGGAGCGTTTTCTTGCACAGCCTTCCATGGTGGTATGGAAAAAAACAAAGAAAAGTGAGCAGGAAGTGGACATTCGCCCTATGGTATATCAGATCGGATTGAATGGACAAACGATTGCCATGCGTGTTGCTACCGGAAGTGCTCAGAATTTGAAACCGGAATTTCTAATGGAAGCGTTTTATCAGTTTGCCGGAATGGAATGGAGTTCGTTTACATTCCAGGTGCATAGAGTGGAAACCTATATGGAAGGGGAAGATGGTTTTGTTTCCTTGGAAGAGGCCGGAACAGTCATCGAAATGGATTGAGATAATCGATTCGGAGGAAAAGTTTGAAACAAAGAAGTAGAGGTAAACCACCAAAAAAGTGTATAGCAAACAAGCCACCCTCAAATTGGCAATTAGCGGGTGGAAACAACTGCAAAATAGAAAGAATAGAGAGATAACAATGATTACGGATTAATAATCGTAAATCCTCTAAGTCTGAGGAGTTCGAGAGCCTGTGATACGGACAAGGTCTTTCCCTGTTTGACAGGCCTGTGCTCCAGAAATCCTTCCGGGTTGTAAGGCTCGAGTTTGCTCAGCATGTTCCAGATAGCGGTCAGGAGCATCTTGCAGACAGCGATGATTGCCTTTTTATGACCCTGGCGGGATTTGATCCTGTGATACCTCTCTTTAAATTCCGGGTGCTTTTTGGATTTAATCAATGCATTGGCGACCTGGACAAGAAGAGGTTTCAAATAACTGCCGGCGCGGGAAATTCGCCTGGATTTTACTTTTTGGTTGCTTTGGTCATTACGGGGACAGCAGCCTGGATTTCAGAGACAGGCGTTTTGCAGCGAGGGTCTACAAAAGGAGAGACATCAAAGGTTTCGCCGGGATGTTCCAGAATAAAGTTGGTAATGGAACGAGCAGACTTTCCAAAAACATCACTGAAAACGTCATCAAGTTTCAGGTTGGAAACGGTCAGGCAGTTCTGTGCCCGGTTTTTTTCGCCGGTGAGCATGTTGGTAAGTTTGGCGCGATAGCGGATCAGATCGCGAAGCTGCCGGATTTCCGGAGAAGGGATAAAACTGGGTTTGATCATATCGCACATGAATAAGTCGCAGATCCATTTGGCATCCTTTCTATCCGTTTTGTTCCCCTTTTGAGGCTTGGTATATTTGGGATGAGCCAAGGTGACAAAACAGGACTTTTCGAGGATGTTAAAAACGGGGATCCAATACTTGCCAGTGGACTCCATACAGACATCGGTACAGGAATATCTGGAAAGCCAGGCAGCTAAATCTCTGAGCCCATTGGAAAAGGAAGAAAAGCGGGCCTGCTTATACTCTGTACGGCCATTGGGATCGGTAATACCGATGCAGGCATAGATCCAGGTTTTGTGGACGTCAAGGCCACAGCAGTTGTTACGAAAGATTTTAAACATAGGGTTCCTCCTGTAAAGATATTTGCAGGACTGGCAGGGACTGGTCATCCGGCGAAATCGAGTCAACTTCGGAAGAGATAAGTTTACGGGCTACAGGAATGCGCCAATCATTGATGCCTTAACGGATGGCCGACCTATATAAGAATACGGGGTTGCCGCTATACAGCCCCGCCACTCACCTCCTCAGGTTCTGTAGTATGCCAGTATCCTACAAGAGGAGTATAACAAAGAAAAAAGAAGAAACGAGAGTTTATCCGAGAAAGGGTTTCACAACCTCATCGGTGCCTTTCGCAGAAAGGTGGTTTATAAGAATGAAAAAAAGAATCGTATTTCGTCGGGAATTCGGAGTTGTCAGTGCTCTTTGGATGGATGGACGGGTGGAACAGATTGATGTGGATCCTTTGCCGGAAGACCCGTCGTTCACAAAAGATACCATGTTGGGAAGTATTCATGTGGGACGGGTGCGCAACATTGTCAAAAGTATTCAGGCAGCATTTATAGAGGTGGCCGGAGGACAGATGTGTTATTACTCTCTTTTGCAAAATCCTCTTCCTGTTTTTGTAAAGTCTGCCAATGGAAAGAGTGTCTGTCAGGATGATGAAATCATTGTACAGATTACAAAAGCAGGAATAAAAACGAAAGAGCCGGTGGCAGAGTCCGAGTTATCCATAAATGGCAGATATATTGTGGTAGTGCGGGGAAAGAGGGGAATTTCTTTTTCCAAAAAGATCGGAGATGAACTCTGGAAGGAGGAAGTCCAAAAACGGTTAAGTTCTCATCTGGAAAATGATCTGGGAGTCATTGTGCGGACCAATGCATATGAAATTCCGATTGTGACATTGGAGGAGGAACTATGTTCTTTGAATGCTGTGTATCGTGATATAATGGCAAAAGCGCAGTATCGGACGGGAAAAACCTTACTCTATGCTCCGGATCCGGATTATTTGCGGACGCTACGGGATACGGCGCAGGAGGGACTGGATGAGATCGTGACCGATGATCCCATACTTTACGAACAGATCCGAGAGTATTGGAAGGCATATGAGGCAGAATCCCAGGTGAGAGTAATCCGGTATAACGAAGGGGAAACAAAATCCGAAACCACGGGAGTATCATTGGTGCAGGCCTATTCACTGGATCGGGTGATGCGGGAAGCATTGGCAGAGCGTGTCTGGTTAAAATCCGGTGCGTATCTGGTGATACAGCCCACAGAAGCATTAACTGTGATTGATGTGAATTCGGGGAAAGCTATCGCCGGAAAACGGATTGCGAAACATTCTGCCGATGAAGCGTTCTATAAAATGAATCTGGAAGCCGCCAGAGAAGTGATGCATCAAATGCGCCTTCGGAATTTGTCTGGAATTATCGTGGTTGATTTTATCAATATGAAAGAAGACCGGTGGAAAGATCAGCTCATGGAAGAATTGAAAAAAATGGCGGGAAAGGATCCGGTCCGGACGATTGTGGTGGATATGACCAAATTGAATCTTGTGGAGATTACAAGAAAAAAGGTGAAAAAGCCCCTTCATGAGTGGATGGGAAACAGAGGAAATTCAGTAGAGGATTGATACGGATGGATGAACGGATTGTAAGACAGCTTCAAAAAACAACAAAAGAAGAGGAAGAGATATTAAGGGGAAAAACGATCCAGAAAGGGCTGTATACCAGCCAGGCAGATTTTACGATTGACAGTAAGAAGATGCTGGAGCGGGGAAAATTAATTGATATTCGTCCCCATACCCGTTTTGCGGAGTTTCCAAGGCATAAACATAACTATATTGAAATCTTATACATGGTCAGCGGAAAGACGGTGCATATCCTTGATGACCGTGTAAAGGTAGTGCTGGAAGCCGGGGATTTATTGTTTCTGAACCAACACACCTATCATAAGGTGTTACCGGCAGGAAAAGATGATGTCGGAATCAATTTTATTGTCTTGCCGGAGTTTTTTGATGTGGCATTTTCCATGGTGGAAGAGGAAAATCAGTTAAAAGGATTCCTTGTGGACACCCTTCGAAAAAATAACAGCCGCGGAAATTATCTGCATTTCCGTGTATCCGGGATTCTGCCCATACAGAATCTGATTGAAAATATGACATGGTCGATTTTAAATCATGAAAGCAACCGCCATAAGATTAATCAGACCACCATGGGGCTTTTGTTTTTGCAGCTGATGAATTATACGGATACGCTGGAAGAACATGATAAAGAGCAGCATGGAAATCGTATTACCATGAATGCGCTGCGTTATATAGAGGAAAATTATAAAGATGCCACGTTGGAAGAATTGGCAAAAATGGAAAAGAAAAGCATCTATCAGGTCAGCCGTATGATCCGCATGCATACCGGATACACGTTTAAAGAATTGCTGCAGATTAAACGGATGAATAAGGCAGAGGAACTGTTGATTCAGACGACGTTATCTGTCTCTGATATTATTGCCGCTGTAGGATATGATAATACCAGTTATTTCTTCCGTATTTTCCGTGAAAAAAATCAGATGAGTCCGAGAAAATACAGAGAAAAGTTTAATCGGATTAAAGAGGTTCCTCATCCATAACGAAAATTACCCATCCTGTTGGAAAACAGGATGGGCATTTTTTTAGTTTTCATTCTTTCGCATATTGGTGTATTCACTGCGCAGAGCATTGTATACGGCAATTCCATGTTTTTGACCGAAATAAGCAGTCATTTTGCGGTAAAAATCCTGTTTGCCGCTGGAATGGATTAAATGGGATGCTGCGACTTGAGCCTGTTTCTCATTACATAAATCTCCGGTCAGTGTGATTGCTTTCTGCACAGCGGGAGAAGTAAGGGGAAGAAGCAGATCCTTGGACAATTCTCCAAGATTGGATTTGTTTGTTTTCGAGGAGGTCTTTTTCTTTTTGGTGTCTTTTGGGGTGGCAGCTTCTTCTGTCATAGTATCTTTTTCCGGGCTGGTTTTCTTTTTTGGAGAAGATTTCTGACGTTTTTGGGAAACAGGTTTTGATTCTTTTTTTGCAGAATTCTGGGAAGTGATGGATTCATTTTCCTCTGTCGGTGCCTCACAGACAGCTGCCTCGTCAGAAAGAACGTGGGATTGGGAGGAAAGGACAGGAATAGGATCTTCCAAAGCCATAGTTGTCGGAGTTACAGGTTCCACAGTTACAACTTTCGGAACTACAGCTTCCGGAATTACAGGTTCCACAGTTGCAATTTCCGGAATTACAGCTTCCGGAATTACAGCTTCCGGAATTACAGGTTCCACAGTTACAATTTCCGGAGTTGTAGTTTCCGAAGTCGTGGTTTCCACAGTTGTAGTTTCCATGGCCGCATTTTCCAAAGTCAGGTCTTCCTGATCCAGGTCTTCCTGATCTAATTCTTCCTGATTTAATTCTTCAATTATGGCTGCCTTTTCTGCCTGTGAATAGGAGTCAAAACGCTTCTGCTTACTATAGGCTTCTGAGATGGAGGCACAGCAGAAGACATACCCTTCATATTGGTAGGTGCGTTTCCAGAAATCAATGACATAGTGAAATCCGTTATCTTTGCTTATAATGTAAAAATAAGGATTTGAGTTTTCGTGAATCAAATATCCCAAATAAGTAGCCAGCTGAAAATCCAGGGCGTTTTTTCCGCCACGGGCAATTTTATATTTTTGGATAGTAGCATTACTGTTTAAGATCAGATCCATGGCTTCAAATGTAAGAGTATCTGCATTATTACTATAGAAAATCACTACGGTATCATTTTCCGAAAGCCAGTTTATTCCTCTCAAACCGTCGGAACGCACATTTTCAAAATCAATTAAATAAGTTGCCAAATTTTATCTCATGCCGGTTTCTGGTGAAAACCGCATGACTCCTCCTTCCGTAATTTCATAGGTGCCCATAGGGCTGTAGAACCATATATTTAATTCGTATCTTAGCATATTTCCAAATTAGTGTCAAAGAAAAGTCGTTTTGCAGGCGGATTGGTATGGGAAAGAAAATGCAAATAAGGACGCTTTTTTTACAAGTATAGACCTTGCTTTTTGATTTCTTATGTACTACAATAAATACAAGTATGGTAACAATTCAGCCAGACTTGTGGTTGAATCGTTACCAAGTATGCTATCTCAGCAGGCAAATTGCCGACATGGGAAGAAGAGCTTCCCCAATTTAAGTAAAGGAGTTATTGCCATGAAATACTATTTAGCTGTGGATATCGGTGCTTCCAGCGGACGCCATATTCTGGCACATATGGAAGACGGTAAAATCGTACTGGAAGAGATGTATCGTTTTGTCAATGGAAATGTAAATAAGAACGGTCATCTGTGCTGGGAGCTGGATCGTCTGTTTGATGAGATTGTAAATGGATTAAAGGCATGTAAGGATGCAGGAAAAGAACCGGTCAGCATGGGAATTGATACATGGGGTGTTGACTTTGTTCTTTTGGATGAAAATGATGCGGTATTGGGAGATACTATCGCATACCGTGACAGCCGTACCGAAGGAGTGGACAAGCTGGTTTATGATGTGATCTCAGAAGATGAGCTGTATTCCAGAACAGGAATTCAGAAACAGCTGTTTAATACGATTTATCAGCTGTACGCTGTAAAGAAAGATCACCCGGAATATTTGGAAGCTGCCAGATCTTATCTGATGGTACCGGAATATTTCAATTTCCTTTTAACCGGTGTAAAGATGAATGAATATACCAATGCGACGACAGGACAGCTTGTGAATGCCAAGACAAAGGATTGGGATTATGAGCTGATGGAAAAGCTTGGTATTCCTACCAGTATCTTTGGACCATTACATATGCCAAAAACAGTGGTTGGTAATCTGAAAAAAGAAATCAGAGACCGTGTGGGATTTGATCTGGAGGTTGTTCTTCCGGCTACCCATGATACAGGATCTGCTGTTCTGGCGGTTCCTGCCAATGACGATGATTTTGTATATCTGAGTTCCGGTACATGGTCCTTAATGGGAATCGAGCGCAAAGAGGCAGATTGTTCCATGAAGAGTAAGGAATATAACTTTACAAATGAAGGCGGTTATGAGTATCGTTTCCGTTATTTAAAAAATATCATGGGACTTTGGATGCTTCAGAGTGTAAGAAAAGAGCTGAATCAGGGAGAACATCAGTATGGTTTCCCGGAATTGATTCAGATGGCACAGGAAGCAGACGGTTTCCCATCTATGGTCGATGTCAATGATAATTGTTTCCTTGCTCCTGCAAGCATGATTCAGGCAGTAAAGGATTATTGTCAGACCCATGGACAGAAGGTACCGGAGACGACCGGTGAACTTCTGGTAGTTATCTATAACAGTCTGGCTAAGAGCTACGCTGACACCATCAAGCAGATTGAGGAAATGACAGGAAGAACATTTTCCAGACTGCATATCGTTGGTGGCGGATGTCAGGACAATTATCTGAATCAGAAGACAAAGGCATACACAGGAAAAGAAGTATATGCCGGTCCGATTGAGGGTACAGCCCTGGGAAATCTGATGGTTCAGATGTTAAAGGATGGAACATTCCAGTCACTGGAAGAGGCCAGAACATGTGTGGCACATTCCTTTGATGTGAAGGCAGTCTGATAAAGAAATATAATGAAGCAATAGGAGGATTTAAAATGTTAGTTGAAACAAAGGCAAAAGTTGGTGTATTTTCCATAGCTTTGGGAGCATACCTGCCACAGTTCCCATCTCTGGTTCCGGAATTTGAAGCACAGTATGAGGCTTTCAAAAAAACACTTCCGGAGACAGTTGAAATCATAGATGGTGGTATGGTGACAACAAAAGAACAGTCTCAGGCAGCTGGTGATCTGTTCCGCGCAGCAGATGTTGATCTGGTATTCTTACAGTTATTAACCTATGCGACATCATACAACATGCTTCCGGCAGTAAAAGATCTGGACGTTCCTGTAGTTCTGGTGAATATCCAGAAGCTGAAGGCACTGGACTATGATCATACAGATATCGCATCCTGGTTAGGTGAAGGTTATGCATGTGGTGCCGTAGGAGAAATGGTAGCTGACCTGGAAAGATACGGAAAGAGACATGCAGTTATCACAGGCGTAGTAGAAGGCGGAGATCCGGCTGTTCAGACAGAGATTGAAGATTGGTGCCGTGCTGCTCAGGTAAGAAGAAGATTCCGTGATACCAACATTGCTCAGGTTGGAAGACCATATCCTGGTATGATGGATTTATATATTGATGAATCCAATCTGTATAGAAGAATGCATCTGTATACCAAGCAGTTTGATTGGGAAAAGATGTGGGCGATTGCCGATAATATCACAGATGAAGAAAAGATCCGTGCAAAAGCACAGGATATTCTTGATACATTTGAAATCGAAGGCGGCGGAACCATTGAAAAAGTATGGGAAATGGCAAAATATGTCGTTGCTTTTGAACAGTGGGTTAAGGATGAAAAGCTGGGCCTGATCGCATCTCATTATGACGGATTTGCACAGGGCAAGGCCGGTGTTCTGGATAGTATGTTGATTCCGGCATTTTCCATGCTGATTAAGCAGGGAACTGCTTGTGCAGTAGAAGGTGATATGAAGGTTGCCATGGCAATGAGTATCCTGAAGACAATTTCCGGAACCGGTCAGCTGGCTGAAATGTATTCCATTGATTTTAACGATGATATCGCTATTATTGGACATAGCGGTTCCGGTGATGCAGATATTTCCGCTAAGAAACCTACTATGAAGATCGTAGAAGTATTCCACGGTAAGACAGGTGGCGGTTATCTGACACAGTTCTATCCGCATTTGGGACCGGTTACATATCTTGCTATCACACAGGATGGTGACGGACACTTTAAGTTTATCGTAGCAGAAGGTGTAAACGAAGAAGGAAAGATCCTTTCCTTTGGTGATACCAACATGAGAACACGCTTTACATGCGGAGCAAGAGAATTTGTAAATAAGTGGAGTGAATGTGGTCCTACTCATCATTTCGCTGCTGCTACAGGCAGACATATTGATACGATTCTGAAGGTAGCAAAGATCTTCAATGTACCGGTTGATATCGTAACAAGATAAATTCTTTGAAATGAAGAGATAAAATAATAGGCGTATAAAACGCAAAAGAGGTGAATGCATTGGAAGATGCATTCACCTTATTTTGCACACAGGCAACGAAAGGATAAATTGTGAAAGATAGAAATAAAGAAGAACTATTTGAACATTATCCCATCCCTAAGGCGGTGGCGACATTGGCAATCCCTACTGTTTTGAGTTCTCTGGTTATGGTCCTTTATAATCTGGCAGATACTTATTTTGTAGGGATGATAAATAATCCGGTACAAAATGCTGCGGTAGCTTTGGCAGCTCCGGTACTTCTGGCATTTAATGCAGTTAATAATTTATTTGGGGTAGGGAGCTCCAGTATGATGAGCAGGGCTCTGGGGAGAAAAGAGTATCAGGTGGTATCGCAAAGTTCCGCGTTTGGTTTTTACAGTGCTGTCTTTTTTGGGGCACTGTTAGCCATAGTTTGTACCGTTTTTCGTGAACCTTTGCTGATGATTCTGGGGGCAGATGAACAGACAGCTCAGGCAACTTCCGAATACATGTTCTGGACGGTAACCTGTGGTGCCGTACCGGCAATTTTAAATGTGGTTATGGCATATATGGTACGTTCGGAAGGGGCAGCCTTGCATGCAAGTATCGGTACTATGAGCGGATGTTTTCTGAATATGATTTTAGATCCGATCTTTATTCTTCCATGGGGATTTAATATGGGAGCAGAGGGGGCCGGCCTGGCTACCTTTATTTCCAATTGTGTCGCTTGTATCTACTTCTTTATCCTTCTGTTTGTAAAGAGGGGAAATACCTTTGTTTGTATTTCACCAAAGAAATTTACACTGAATAAACAGATTGTTGTCGGCGTTTGTGCAGTAGGTATTCCGGCATCCATTCAAAACCTGCTGAATGTGACAGGATCGACGATTCTGAATAATTTTACTTCCGCTTTTGGCGCAGATGCAGTGGCAGCCATGGGAATCAGCCAAAAGGTCTATATGGTGCCGATGCAGATTAGTATGGGGTTATCTCAGGGAATTATGCCTTTGCTCAGTTATACATATGCCAGTGGAAACATTAAGCGTATGAAACATACATTAAAGTTTGCGATGAAAGTTGCATTGACGTTTATTGTGGCCATTGCAGTTTGTTTCTTTGTGGGATCAGGATTCATAACCAGTTTATTTATGGATAACGAGGTGATCATCGGATATGGTTCCCGCCTGCTTCGGGGATTTTCCATTGCACTTCCGTTCTTATGTCTGGATTTTATTGCCGTAGGTGTATTTCAGTCGGTGGGCATGGGAAGAGAGGCACTTATTTTTGCTATTTTACGTAAAATTGTATTTGAAATTCCCTGCCTGTTCCTTATGAATGCATTTTTCCCGTTATATGGGCTTCCTTACGCACAGGTAATTGCGGAGATCGTTCTGGGAGTAACCGGTATGATCGTATTGAAGCGGTTCTTTAGAAAGACGGAAAAACGGTTTGGAAGTACAAAAGAATAAAAGAGAATGTTGTTAATAGAAAAGCTCGTTCTTTGCTGGTACATAGAGTGAATGAATCAGAAAGGAACGGGCTTTTTCGATTGTAACAGTTCATCTCATAGGACTGACTGGTCAAAAAATTATGTAATCCCCTTATTTATCGTTTACAAACGTGGGGAAATATGTTATATATAACATAATAGTTGATTTATAACATAATATCTGATATAAAGGAGGGGAGGCATTGGGAAAAAGAAAGGAGTTTGATCTGGATGATGAACGGTTGAGCTGTTTGGGAAGAGCGTTGTCTTCTCCTGTTCGGATTCAGATGCTTCGGCTTTTAACCAGGCAGGAATTAAATGTCAATGAAATCTCTGAGTTGCTTTCCATTCCCCAATCTTCGGCAGCGGCAAATGTGAAGCTATTGGAAGAAGCAGGACTTGTTTCGTGTCAGTTGCAGACGGCGACCAGGGGACAGATGAAAGTCTGCCGGATTGATCCTCAGGAAATTACTGTGTTGATGAAAACGGTTTCAGATGCTGAAAAAACAGAGTATATTTCCATGCCGATCGGTCATTTTGTGGACTATCAGGTAGTGCCTACGTGTGGCATTGTCACTGAGAAAGGGAGAATAGGAGAGGAAGATGAGCCGCGGTGTTTCTTTGATCCGGAACGTGTGAAAGCACAATTGATTTGGCTGGGAGCCGGATATCTGGAATATCGATTTCCCAATCAGTTTTTGGAAAAGGGAGATGTGAGGGAAGTAGAGTTGTCAGCGGAAGTGTGTTCGGAGGATCATGATTATAATATGGATTATCCTTCGGATATTACGCTGTGGATCAATGGAATCGAAGCAGCTACATGGACCTGTCCGTCTGATTTTGGCGGGCGGCGCGGAACGTTTAATCCCGATTGGTGGCCGGATAAAAATACCCAATATGGTGTCTTAAAAAAATGGCAAATCCGGAAAAACGGTACGTTTTTAGACGGGAAAATGATTTGTGGCAGAAGTCTGGAAGAGTATGGGTTGGCAAGAGATCCATATATTACCATTCGTATCGGGGTCAGAGAAGATGCAAAACATCCCGGTGGCCTGAATCTTTTCGGAGAGGGGTTTGGAGATTACAAACAGAATATTGTATTGAAAGTAACATATGAATGAGAAGGTAGGATGGTTTGTCCGATTGGATAAAATCATTTGCAGAATGGGAAAGGAGAAAACATGAGGGAAAGATTATTTAAGAAATTTGAGGAAGTTTTTGGAGACAGCGAGGGAGCCGTTTTATATTTTGCACCGGGCCGTGTCAATTTAATCGGAGAACATACCGATTATAACGGGGGACATGTTTTTCCCTGTGCACTGAACATCGGAACCTATGCCGTAGCCAGAAAAAATAACCAGAATCAAATGAATTTATTTTCCATGAATTTTGAATCTATGGGTGTGGTGTCTGTCCCGGCATCGGATTTTGTATATCGAAAAGAAGATGATTGGTGTAATTATCCAAAGGGTGTTATGTGGGCATTCACAGAAGAAGGATTTCCGGTGAAAAGCGGATTGGATATTTTGTATTTCGGAAATATTCCCAACGGATCCGGCTTATCTTCTTCCGCTTCCATTGAAGTGGTTACAGGGGTGATATTAAAAGATCTCTTCTCACACGATGTGGATATGATTAAAATCAGTTTGATCGCACAGAAGGCAGAAAATCAGTTTAATGGTGTCAACTGCGGAATCATGGATCAGTTTGCCATTGCCATGGGTAAGAAAGATCATGCGATTTTCCTGGATACAGCGGATCTCTCCTATACATATGCGCCGATTCATCTGGAAAATGCCAAGATTGTCATTGCCTGCAGCAATAAGAAAAGAGGATTGGCAGATTCTAAGTATAATGAAAGAAGAAGTCAGTGTGAGACTGCGCTTGCCCAGATACAGAAAGTAAAGAATATCAGAAACCTGGGTGAACTGACAGAGGAAGAATTTGAAGAAGTGAAAGATGCTATCAGTGATCCGGTTAATGTAAAGCGCGCAAAGCATGCAGTATATGAAAATCAGAGGACAATCCGTGCCGTGGAAGCCCTTCAGTCAGGAGATATCGCCCTGTTTGGAAAATTAATGAATGAATCCCATGTTTCTTTGCGGGATGATTATGAAGTGACAGGGAAAGAACTGGATACGTTAGTGGAAGCAGCATGGGAACAGACAGGAGTCATTGGTTCCCGTATGACAGGAGCCGGATTTGGCGGATGTACGGTAAGCATTGTGGAAAATGAACACATTGATGCGTTTATTGAGCAGGTTGGAAAGAAATATCTGGATACCATTGGTTATGCCGCTGATTTTTATGTGGTAGAAATCGGAGACGGGGCGCATAAGGTAAAATAAAAACGGGGAATAAAGAGCAAAAAACTTGAGTGGGAATTGGGATGACGAAATGGTTAGTAAGCAGTGAGGAGTGAAACTATGGATATCAATATGAGTATTGCGAAACTGGTAAAATATGGTCTGGATACGGGATTATTGCCAAAGGAAGAAAAAGTGTATGCGACCAATCAGATTTTGGAGGTTCTTCATCTGGAAGAGTATTCCGAGCCGGAGGAAATAGGAGAAGAAATCTGTCTGGAAGATACGTTACGGGAGCTTTTGGATTATGCGTATGAAAATGGATTGTTGGCGGAAAACAGTGTGGTTTATAGGGATTTGTTTGATACAAAACTGATGAACTGTCTTATGCCGCGTCCGGCTCAGGTCATTGATGAATTTTGGAAGCGCTATGAGCATTCTCCAAAGGATGCCACCGCATATTATTATAAGTTAAGCCAGGATTCCGATTATATTCGCCGTTACCGTGTTTGTCGGGACAGAAAATGGGTGACGAAAACAGAGTATGGTGATCTGGATATTACCATCAATCTTTCTAAGCCGGAAAAAGATCCGAAAGCGATTGCGGCAGCAAAGAAGATGAAGCAAAGCGGATATCCGAAATGCTTGCTTTGCCGGGAAAACGAAGGGTATGCGGGCAGAGTCAACCATCCGGCCAGACAAAATCACCGTATTATTCCGTTGAAGATCAATGATTCCCAATGGGGATTTCAGTATTCTCCCTATGTATACTATAATGAGCATTGTATTGTTTTCTGTGGTGAACACGTTCCCATGAAAATTGACCGCACCACATTCCGCAAGCTATTTGATTTCGTAAAACAGTTTCCCCATTATTTTTTGGGATCCAATGCTGATCTTCCCATTGTGGGAGGCTCCATTTTGACACATGACCATTATCAGGGAGGTAATTATGAATTTGCCATGGCAAAGGCTCCTGTGGAACAGACCTATTGCATCAGCGGTTATGAGGATGTGGAAGTGGGAAGAGTAAAATGGCCTATGTCTGTTTTGCGTATCCGCCATGCCGATGAGACACGGCTGATTGATCTGGGAGAACATATTTTAAATGTGTGGAGAGGCTATACCGATGCAAAAAGCGATATCTTTGCCGAAACGGATGGAGAAGCGCATAATACCGTGACTCCTATTGCCAGAATGCGGGACGGAATGTATGAATTGGATCTTGTTCTCAGAAACAATATTACAACAAAGGAACATCCTCTTGGCTTATATCATCCGCATGCGGAACTTCATCACATTAAGAAGGAAAATATCGGTTTGATTGAAGTTATGGGATTGGCAGTTCTGCCGGCACGTTTGAAAGAAGAGATGGAATGTCTGGAAACATATTTGGTTTCCGGAGAGGATATTCGCAGCAATCCATTGATTGAAAAACATGCTGACTGGGCAGAAGAAATAAAAAAGAAATATGAAGTCATCACACAGGAGAATGTATCCGGTATTGTCCAGGATGAGATTGGTCTGGTATTTGCGAAAGTTTTGGAACATGCCGGTGTTTATAAACGGACGGAAGAAGGAAAGCAAGGCTTTGACCGTTTTGTCCATGTACTGTAAGAACTAACAGGTATGAGATGATTTTTCGGTATTAAGAATAACTGCGGTTTGGTTTTTGAATGGAGAGATTTCAATTCCAAATCGCAGTTGTTTTTTGAAGAAAAATAAATTTTATCATCAAAGTTTTTTTGCTTTTCAAGTGGAAGTAGCCAAAAACAGGCGGGTATGTTATACTTTTGGCATGGAAGTAAAAAAAGGGAGAACAGGAATGACAAGAAAGATTTGGATGGGTGCTGTTTTATGTGCAGTGACAATGGGAATACTAACGGGATGTTCCAGCTCGGCCGATAAAAGTAACCGGGAGGGAATGGAAAAATATCAGGCAGGCGATTATATGGAGGCCAGCCGCTTATTCGGTCAGGCAATTTCTCAGGATAATGAAGAGCCGGAGTATTATGTGAATCAGGGAATGGCGCATATTCAGCTCCACCAGTGCGAAGAGGCAAAAGAAAATTTTATGAAAGCCTTAGAATTGGATCAGGAGTATGTCATGGCTTATCGCGGGATGGGACTGGTCTGTCTGGCGACAGAAAATTACACAGAATCGATTGATTATTTTAATCAGGCGATCGCCCATTCAGACAGAACTATAGGAGAACTGGATTATGATTTGATTGGTTATCGGGCCGAGGCAGAAACAGGAGCAAAACGTTATGCAGAGGCGATTACTTCCTATACCCAGCTGATTGATCTGGGTGTGGATAAAACAGGGCACTATTTGAAACGGGGTCTGGTTTATGTTAAAAATAATCAAATGGATCCGGCATTGGAGGATTTTTCGGCGGCTATTCATGAAGAACCGGATAATTATGTGCTTTATCTGGAAATTTATCAGAACCTGAAAAAAACAGGAAATGAAGAAAGCGGTATTCAGTTTTTGAATCAGGCTTTGGAGATAGACGCAAAAACCGATGAAGAAATGGCCATGCGCGGACAGGTGCTTGTCCTTCTCAATCGGCAGGAAGAGGCTGTGGAAATTTTTCAACAGGCAGCAGAAGGTGGATGTATGGAAGCCAGTTTTATGCTGGCAAAGTGCTATGAGGATATGGGAAAATATAGTGATGCTGAAATGGTATACCAGACTTTGCTGGCCAAAGGAAAAGAAAGTGCAAAGGTATATAATCAGCTGGCCATCTGCAAAATGAAACAGGGAGACTATGATAAAGCCCTTACGATGATTGATCAGGGGATCAGTATGGAAGAGTCGGATGCACTTCCTGACCTGTACTGGAATGAAGCAATGATTTACGAGGCAAAGAAAGATTATATACAGGCATATGAAAAACTGAAAGCCTATGGCGAAATGTTTTCGTATGAAGAAGATACAAAAAAGGAAATCGCCTTTTTAAAAACCAGATAACATGTATGACTACCCAGGAAGGAGAACTTCTATGATTGAAATAAAGCAGGAGCAGGAACGGTTGATTTTGTTTGGAGTGTCCGTCAACACAAAAAATTCTTCGGACATGAAAATGGAAGAATCGTTGGATGAGTTGGAAGAATTGGTTGCTACGGCCGGAGGTGTCACTTTGGCAAAAGTAGTGCAGAATTTGGAAAATCCAAATCCGGGAACTTATTTGGGAAAAGGAAAGATTGATGAGATCAGAGAATTGGCCAGGGAACTTCATGCCACGGGGGTCGTCTGTGATGATGAGCTTTCTCCGATCCAGCTGCGCAATTTGGAACAGGCGCTGGATATAAAGGTAATGGACCGAACTCTGGTTATCCTGGATATTTTTGCTACCAGAGCAACGTCCAGCGAGGGAAAGATTCAGGTAGAACTGGCACAGCTTAAGTATCGGGCAGCCCGATTGGTTGGATTGGGAAATTCTTTATCCAGGCTTGGAGGCGGTATTGGAACGAGAGGTCCCGGCGAGAGCAAATTGGAAATGGACAGAAGAAAGATTCATGCCAGAATTGGTCAGCTAAAATCGGAGCTAGTACAGGTAAAAACCCATCGGGATACCAATAGAAAACAGAGAAGTCAAACCCATATTCCTGTCATCGCTATTGTGGGATATACCAATGCCGGAAAATCAACACTCCTGAATACACTTACAGGTGCCGGTATTTTGGCGGAGGATAAGTTGTTTGCCACATTGGATCCCACCACCAGAATGTATGAGTTGGATCGGGGAGAAAAGGTCTTGCTGACCGATACGGTAGGGTTTATTAATAAACTGCCGCACCATTTGATTGAAGCTTTCAAGAGTACATTGGAAGAAGCAAAATATGCCGATATGATTTTACATGTGGTGGACAGTTCCAATCCCTTCTTCCTTTCTCAAATGCATGTGGTATATGAGACCCTTCGTGATCTCGGTGTAGAAAATAAAACCATCATTACGCTATTTAACAAACAGGACAAAAGGGAAGGAAAAGGACTGTTAAGAGATTTTAAAGCCGATTATACTTTGGGAATATCAGCAAAAATGGGAACCGGTTTGGAAGATTTAAAAGCATTATTGACCAAGATCCTCAGAGAGCAAAAGACATATTTGGAACACAAGTTTTCTTATGGAGAGGCAGGAAAAATTCAGTTAATCCGAAAATATGGGCAGCTTTTGGAAGAGGAATATGTGGAAGATGGAATTTTGGTAAAAGGGTATGTGCCGAAGGAGCTATTCGGAAAGCTGGAAGTGAATAAGTAACGTTATGACCGGTATGTCCGTGGGGAGATACCGGTTTTTTTCTTAAAATATCCGGAAAAATAGTGCTCATCGGAAAATCCGGATTGTTCCGCTATTTCCCGGATGGGCAGCCGGGTATTTTTTAACATGATTTTCGCATATTCAATCCGCCGGTTTTCCACATATTCTATGGGCGTTGTTCCGAGATAGCAGCGAAAAAGGCGAATTACTTGAGAATGGGAGAGGTATACCTGGTGAGCCAGATCATCAATACGGATTTGCTCTCGGAAATGCTCGTCCAGATAATGCTTCATAAAAGAAACGGTTGAAGGCAGCGGGGTCAGACTCATCTGTCTTTTTTTCATATAAATAAATTGCAGAAATTTGTGAAAGATAAGGCAAATGGAATCGGCTGCCTGACTGCCAGGAATGGTTTGGGCAATGGTCAGAATGTCCCGGAAAAAGGATTCGGTGGGAGTTTTGGGAAGGTAATGGGTATGGAGAAGATCATAAGAGGACAGGAGATTGGAAACCAAATCTCCGTAGCAATTCATCCATATTTTGGTCCATGGATTTTTTTTATCCGAATAGTAGTTATGATGTTCTCCCTGGTGAAGCAGATAGGTATCTCCGGCAGAAGGATGAAAAATCCCTTCCGGAGTTTCTATGGTTCCGCTTCCTGCGATAATATATTCCATGCAGAGTATGGAAGAATGATTTCGGATGATATGATAGGTTCCATCACAATACGATATTCCTGCCAGTTCCACCTCAAAAGGGCGGGGAGAAAATTCGGATGGCGTAAATTGGTAGATTTCTTCTCTCATGCGCATATTCCTCACTTTTTTGCTTAAAATACCCATACAAATAGGGAGTTAATACTATTATAATACAAGATATGAAACATTGCTATAGAAAGCAGAAGAGTAGGAGGAAAACAAAATGGAAATACCCAGAAAGGAACATCCCCAGCCGCAAATGGAGCGCAAAGACTGGATCAATTTAAATGGTGAATGGGAATTTGAAGAAGATCCGGGATGCAGTGGGGAAGAAAGAAAAATCTATGAAAAACCGTTCAGTCAGAAAATATGTGTGCCATTTTGTCCGGAAAGTGAACTGTCCGGAATTGGTAAAAAGGATTTTATGAATTGTGTCTGGTACCGAAAAACTGTAAAAACACCGGAACATTGGAACACCGGACATATTTTTCTTCATTTTGGTGCTGTGGATTACCAGGCAGATGTGTACGTTAATCATATACATATGGGTACACATTGCGGAGGATATACATCGTTTTGTATGGATGTAACACAGCAATGGAACACGGATGGAGAAAATATAATCGCTGTGTGTGCAAAAGATGATGTGCGCTGTGGTTTGCAGCCAAAGGGAAAACAAAGTTCTCTGTTCTTTTCCCACGCTTGTGATTATACCAGAACCACGGGAATCTGGCAGACTGTATGGATGGAATATGTTCCAAAACAGTATATTAAATCGGTAAAATATTATCCGGATGCTGAAAACGGAACATTATTGATTCAGGCCAAAGTAGAAGGAGAAGGTGTGTTAAAAGCAGAAGCCTTTTATCAAGGAAAACCTATGGCAACAGGCAGTGTCATTTGCAAAAAGGAGATGGTATCCTTGACGCTTCCGTTGGAAGAAAAGCATCTGTGGGAACTGGGAGAGGGAAATTTATATGACTTGGTTTTGCAGTTTGGAGAAGATGAAGTGAATAGTTACTTTGGACTGCGCGATATTGCATTAAAAGGAATGCATTTTCAGCTGAACGGCAGAACTGTATTTCAAAGGCTTGTTTTGGATCAGGGATTCTATCCGGACGGAATATACACCGCACCTAGTGATGAGGCGCTTATTCGTGATATTCAGATTTCCATGGATGCCGGATTTAATGGTGCCCGTCTGCATCAGAAAATTTTTGAACCCCGCTTTTTGTATCACTGTGATAGGATGGGATATATGGTTTGGGGAGAACATGCGAACTGGGGATTGGATCTTTCCAATGCGAAGACCTTGGGTACTTTTCTTCCGGAGTGGATCGAAGCACTGGAGCGTGATTTTAATCATCCTTCTATCATTGGCTGGTGCCCGTTCAATGAAACCTGGGATTTTGAAGGAAGACGTCAATGGGATCGAATTCTGGAAACCGTATATGATGCGACAAAAGCGATAGATCCGACCCGTCCATGTATTGATACCAGCGGAAATTTCCATGTTAAGACGGATATTTTTGATGTGCATGATTATGAACAGGATCCGAAAATATGGAAAGAACGGTATGATAAGTTTCGTGATGGTGTTTTGGAGGATCGTTTGTATGAGCGCCAGACATATCGTGGAGAGCCATCTTTCGTCAGTGAGTACGGTGGCATTAAATGGGATGTGGATCAGACCATTGCCAGCTGGGGATATGGCAATGCACCGAAGACGGAAGAAGAATATATGCAGCGCTATGAGGGTTTAACTGCAGCCTTGCTGGATAATGAACGCTTTATGGGATTTTGTTATACACAGTTATATGATGTGGAACAGGAAAAGAATGGGATCTATACATACGAAAGAAAGAGAAAATTTGATTTGCGAAGAATAAGGGAAGCAAACAAGAGAAAAGCGGCATGTGAAAAGGAAATGTAAATTGCGGACAGTCGCCATATGTGTATGCAGGCATCCGCCCAAAGCTTGCCATCTACGCGCAAAAAAATCGCTCAGCATACAAGAACTGAGCGATTTTTTTATATAAATGACTATCATAAATATTCGTTATTGACGAATCTGCTGAAGATTCTTACATACAGAATGCTGAATCGGTGTCCACTGAACTTTCTTAAAGAGAGCACAGATAGCAATCGGGATATATGTAAACATAAAGATCGGGAAGGTAAACAAATACATGATCTTCTTGTACCATACCGAATGAATTTGATTCCATTCGGTAATTGTAGTAACAGTACCAAACAGGAACAGAGATGTATATACACTTAAAATGGTGTTGATTACCTGATAAGCTGCCATATCAAATACAGCGTCATTTCCCGTCAGTAAACCGGATAATAAGAATGCACCATTAACGAATACAGTAAGCAAGGTAAGAAGAGTAGCAGGTGCAATTGTCATTAACATATCATAACACTGGAAACGACGGCCTGTAAAACAACCTTTAATCAAATTGTTTCCATAATTTGCAAATACCTGATAGAAACCTTTTGCCCATCTCAGACGCTGATTCCATGCTTCTTTGAAGCGGATCGGCTGTTCATCATACAAAATAGCACTTTCACAATAACCAATGACTTCTCCGTGTACGATATTGTCTACAGAAAACTCAATATCTTCTGTCAGCAAATGATGTTTCCAACCGTGATTCTTTTTGATAATCTTACTGGAAACCAAAAATCCGGTTCCGGAGATGGCGCAACTGGTATGGCAAGTCATTCTGGCACCATTTAAATATTTGGATTCGCGTAAAAACCAAAGCGCATATCCGGCAGAAATCCAGTTTGAATCATAATTCTTAGAATTTCGATAGCTGGTAAGAACCTGATAACCGTTATCGAAAACTTTATTCATTTCAGCAACGAAGTTTTCATCCAGAATATTATCGGCATCAAATACAAAATAGCCTTCGTAATAATCAATTCCGACACTTTTCTCGATCTGAGAGAAAGCGTAGTCAAGCGCATATCCTTTTCCCACTTGGTTACGATTGAAACGTTCGTATACATTCGCACCATGCTGACGTGCGATTTCGGCGGTATTATCGGTACAGTTGTCAGCCACTACAATGATATCCAGAAGTTCCTTTGGATAATGCTGCGCGTGAATGCTTTCCAAAAGGTTGGCAATAACAGAACTCTCATTCCGGGCAGAAATCAATACAGCAAATTTGTGTTGTTTTTTTGCTTGGTATTCCTTTCGCTTTACAAAGAAACGAATTAAAACGAATACGAGCTGATAGGCATAACAGGCAAAAAACAAACACAAGATCAACAAATTGAAATACATGATAAATGTGACCATTGTGAATCCTCCAATTCATAATTTGTTTAAATTTTTCAAGATATACTGCGCACAATGGGGAAGAAGTTAAGTCTTTCCATTGCTTTTTTGACTGGCATAAGTATAATACAAAATTTGTGTCCAAAGTGTGAAGAGATTATTAAGAAATGCAGTCAATGGTCAAAAAAATGTAAGAAATAAGGGAAAACAGCTTTTCTTAATACGGTTTTCGGAAGGGGAAAATAGGAAAAGATGGCAGGTTCTTTATATGTATATTATGAACACAATGTTAAAATATGAATGAAATATGAATAAAATGAATGAGGAACAGAAAAACAAGATATTGTTTTGAAAAAAATAACAGAAAATATTTAGTAAAACTCGTAAAAATCATAAGAAATTAACAAAAGAAGAGAAAAGATGAATAAGAAGATGAAAAAATAAGGATTTTATCGTTGAATGAAAAACTTTTATATGAAAGAAAAAAATGTAAGATATCCGAAAGATTTCTTCCTTTTTTATTTGGCCGAAATCTTCCGGATATCTTACATTTTACATAATCGAGTGAAAATAACATTTTAGTTTGTCCGGATAATCATTCATAATCAACTCTCTGGGAAAGGAAAGATCAGCCAGTAGCTGTTCGGCAAAAGCGGAATCACCGATATGGCGTTTGCCATGGCTGTCGCTTCCGATTAATATCGGAACCTGGAAACGGACACATAAGGGAAGAAGAATCTGGTAACAGGCAGCTGCATTTCCACGGTAGCCGGTTGGGGACAGGGAACTTTCGTTGACTTCAAGAAGTACATGATATTGTTTGGCAGCCCTGACCAGTGCTTCATAATCAATGGGATAACGGGAATCATCCGGATGACCGATAATCGTTACATACGGATTTTTCATGGCACCAATATAGCTGTTTGTATTTTCTTCTTTTGTTCCCGGTCTGAGACAGGGAGGGTGAAGGCTTGCAATCCCATAATCCAGGCAGGATAGGGTGTCATTGTCCAAATCCAGTGCTCCATTATAATCGATGATATTGACTTCGGCGCCAAAGAGAACCGGAAGGGAAAAACGTTTTCTGGGTGCATGTTTTAAACTGCGAAAGTAAGAGGCTTTTGCCGATCCGACTATAGCGGGTGCATGGTCACTGATCCCTAAAAGTGTGAGATGACGAAGAGAAGCCTCTTTTGCCATTTCATTGATGGTGTCAGTAGTACCATGTCCACTGGCGATTGTGTGGGTATGTAAATCAATTAACATAAGTATTACTCCGTTTTCTATCTTGAGTTACCGGTAAATAGTAAATAACTGTATATAGTATGGTTCTCATCCGTAAAAAAGTCAAGACCCAAACGAAAACAGGCATAAAAATAATTGAAAACCACAAAAACACAGAAATATCCGCCGGAATAATATTGAAATTGTGTTGTTTTTCGTTGACATGAGGATGCTGTGGTGATATAATATTGATGATAATATGTATAGTCTGTACTTGCGCAAACAGCAGTTTGTGCAATGCTAAAAAGAATACTTTTTTGCAATGCAGACGGAAAGGAGAAAGGTTGGAACGATATTATAGTGGAAAGATTGAAAAATCTCCCCGAATTCCCAAATTGGTTGAAGCTTTGTATGCTAAAATGCCAGAAATTGAACCGGCCAGGGCTGTCCTGATTACAGAATCTTATCGTCAGACGGAAGGGGAACCCATTTATACTCGTCGCGGAAAGGCATTCGAGCATATTTTGAAGAATATACCGATTATAATTCGTGACAATGAGTTGATTGTAGGAAGTACCACACTGGCACCAAGAGGATGTCAGACATATCCGGAATATTCCTATGAATGGCTGGAGGCAGAATTCGATACGGTTGAAACAAGAACAGCGGATCCGTTTTATATATCTGAGGAAACGAAAAAAGCGCTGAAAGAAGTTCATCCATACTGGAAAGGAAAAACCACCAGTGAATTAGCTACAGCTTATATGGCTCCTGAGGCTATTAAAGCTATGGAACACAATATTTTCACGACAGGTAATTATTTCTATAATGGAATTGGCCATGTATGTGTTCATTACGATGAAGTATTGAAGATTGGTTTTGAGGGAATTATTGCTAAGGTTCAGGAAGCATGGGATCATTGTCAGGTTTCGGATGGCGATTATGCCAGAAGATCCCATTTGTATGAGGCTATGATCCGCAGCTGTCAGGCAGTTATTGATTATGCCAGAAGATATTCGGTACTGGCAAAACATATGGCGGCAGAATGCAGTGATCCGGTTCGTAAGGCAGAACTTCTTCAGATCGCTGAGAACTGTATGCGCGTTCCGGCAAAGGGAGCAACAAGCTTTTATGAGGCGTGCCAGTCATTTTGGTTTGTTCAGCAGCTGATTCAGATTGAATCCAGCGGGCATTCTATCTCTCCGGGCCGTTTCGATCAGTATATGTATCCATACTACAAGGCAGATTTGGATTCCGGAAAGATTACCAGAGAACAGGCACAGGAATTAATTGACTGTATCTGGGTAAAATTGAATGATTTGAATAAGTGCCGTGATGCGGTTTCAGCAGAAGGATTTGCAGGTTATAGCCTTTTCCAGAATCTTATTGTGGGAGGCCAGGATGAGGAAGGTAATGATGCCACCAATGATTTGTCATTTATGTGTATCACTGCTTCTATGCATGTATTCCTTCCGGCTCCGTCTTTATCTATTCGTATCTGGAACGGAACACCCCATGATCTTATGATTCATGCGGCAGAACTGACGAGGACTGGTATCGGGCTTCCGGCATATTATAATGATGAGGTTATGATACCGGCGCTTCTGAACCGTGGTCTGACTTTAAAAGATGCAAGAAATTATTGTATTATCGGCTGCGTGGAACCACAGGCTCCTGGTAAAACAGATGGATGGCATGATGCTGCATTCTTTAATATGTGCCGTCCGGTAGAATTGGTATTCTCCAGCGGTATGGACAAGGGTGAATTGATTGGTGTACCAACGAAACCGGTGGAAGAGATGACATCCTTTGAAGAGTTTTATGATGCCTATAAGACACAGATGAATTACATGATTCAATTGCTGGTCAACTCGGATAACGCGATTGATTCTGCTCATATGGAGCGCTGCCCGCTTCCTTTCCTGTCCAGTATGCTGGAAGATTGTATCGGCAGAGGAAAGACAGCACAGGAAGGTGGATGTATTTATAATTTTACCGGTCCTCAGGGATTTGGAATTGCCAATATGGCAGATGGACTTTTTGCCATCAAAAAACTGGTATTTGAAGAGAAAAAGTTTACACTGGCAGAACTGAAAGAAGCTTTGGAACATAACTATGGACAGGAAGATACAAAAGAGGCAGATCCTTCCGTAGTAGCAGCAGTGGCTGCCAATGTGGCAAAGGAACTGGCTGCAGCCGGAAGAACGGTTGGAGAAGCAGAAATCGCTCAGATTGTCGCATCAATTGTGGGTAATCAGATGACAGATGTTAAGAAAGCCCGTTATGCGGAGATTAAGGAAATGATTGATGAAGCACCAAAATTTGGTAATGATAATCCTGAAGTGGATATGTTTGCCAGAGATGTAGCTTATACATATACACGCCCTATGGAACAGTATAGAAATCCGAGAGGCGGTATGTATCAGGCAGGATTGTATCCGGTATCCGCTAACGTTCCGTTGGGCGGTCAGACAGGTGCTACACCGGATGGAAGATTGGCACATATGCCGGTGGCAGACGGAGTTTCCCCGTCAGCCGGAAAAGATACGTTAGGTCCTACAGCGGCAGCAAACTCTGTGGCAAAACTGGATCATCTGATTGCATCCAATGGTACATTGTTCAATCAGAAATTCCATCCGTCAGCATTGAGCGGAAGAGCCGGACTAGAAAACTTTACATCTTTAATCCGTGCATTCTTCGATCAAAAGGGAATGCATATGCAGTTTAATGTTGTAAGTCGTGAAACTCTTTTGGATGCACAGAAACATCCGGAAAATTATAAACACCTGGTGGTTCGTGTCGCTGGTTACAGTGCACTGTTTACCACATTATCAAAGTCTTTGCAGGATGATATTATCAGACGTACGGAGCAGGGATTCTAAACCGGAGGTCATACATTGAACGATAGAGAGATAAAGGGAAGAATATTTGATATCCAGAGATATTCGGTTCATGACGGCCCGGGAATCCGCACCATTGTTTTCTTAAAAGGATGTGTCTTGCGGTGCCGCTGGTGCTGTAATCCGGAATCCCAACGGTTTGACATAGAAACGATGATGGTAGACGGAAAACCTACAGTAACAGGAAGAGATGTCACTGTAGGGGAAGTAATGGATATGGTTGAAAAGGATCGGCCGTATTATCGACGCAGCGGCGGCGGGCTGACTTTGTCCGGAGGTGAAAGCCTTTGTCAGCCTGATTTTGCCCGTGGCCTGTTAAAAGTAAGTAAAGAGAGCGGTATTAGTACTGCGCTTGAAAGTACGGCATGTGCAAAATATGAAGTGATTGAAAGTATCCTTCCTTACCTGGATACCTATCTCATGGATATCAAGCATGTGAATGCAGAAAAACATAAACGTTTTACCGGACAAGCCAATGAGCTGATTTTGGAAAATGCAAGGAAGATTGCACAGTCACAAATGACAGAATTGGTGATTCGAGTTCCGGTAATTCCCACATTTAATGCTACTCCGGAAGAGATTAAAGCCATTGCGTCCTTTGCAGCCACACTGCCAGGAGTAAAGAAAATGCATCTGCTTCCATATCATCGTTTAGGCCAGGATAAGTATGATCGGCTGGGGCGCGAGTATACGATGCGGGATATTGTTCCTATGGATCAGGAATATGTGGAAATGCTTTTGGATACAGCAATTAAGGCTTCCGGTTTGAATTGTCAAATCGGCGGGTGATATTAGAAATGAGGGAAAAATGGATTTTAAAGATATGTTAGAGGGACAGGATAATAAACTGCGCATTGTGCAGGAACTTGTTCCGGGGCGTCAGGTGACGCTGGCACATATTATTGCGGCTCCTGATGAAGTGCTATATCAGAAGCTGGGGTTGAATCCAGATATTGATTATTCGAAATCGGCCATTGGGATTGTCACCATGAGCCCTTCTGAAACAGCGATTATTGCAGCTGACATTGCGACAAAATCAGCTGGTGTTGATCTGGGATTTGTGGATCGTTTTAGCGGTACCTTGATTATTACGGGGAGTATTTCAGAAGTACAGTCTGCAATGCTGGCACTGATGAAATATGTTAGCGAGACGCTTCATTTTACAGTGTGTCAGATCACAAAGACATGAATCCGGGCGGATTTGTTCGGATGGAGCCAAATAAAGTAATATGAAGAAGATAGTACTGATTGGGCGCAGTGAAAGTGGGAAAACAACACTGACGCAGGCCTTAAAAGGTGAGAAAATTTCATACCATAAAACACAGTATGTAAATTATTTTGATGTGATCATTGATACTCCCGGGGAGTATGCGGAGACGAAATCCCTGGGAGCGGCCCTGGCACTTTATACATACGAAGCAGATGTAGTCGGTCTGCTGATTGCGGCGACAGAACCATATTCTTTGTTTCCGCCATGTGTGACGTGTATGGCAAATCGGGAAGTGATCGGAATTGTCACAAAAGTAGATCATCCCAAGGGAAACGCAGCACAGGCAGAACGATGGCTTCGCCTTTCCGGATGTGAAAAAATTTTCTACGTAAACTCTAAGACCGGAGAGGGTGTTGCGGAGATTCTGGAATATCTGAGAGAAGACGGTGATGTCATGCCATGGGAAAAATGAAAACATTTCAAATAATAAAAACCACAATTTTATTGGTTTTATGTCTGCAAATACCACAAAAAACCACATCAAATAAAAATAATTATGCATAAAACAACAAATACTATTGACTTGTTGTGTGGGTTGTATTATAATGCAGACATGGTACCAAAATCAAAATTTGACAAAAATCCGGCGGTGTGTGGTGCATAAAAAGAAACGGTCGGATGTGCCCTGCGAGAACGGGGAAGAATGGAGGAAAAATGGTTAACGAGTACGAAATCAAAAAAGAGATTTGTGAAATTGGTAAGAGAATCTGGCAGAGAGGAATGGTTGCTGCAAATGATGGTAACATTTCTGTAAAGTTGAATGAAAATGAATTTTTATGTACACCAACTGGTGTATCTAAGGGCTTTATGACACCAGAGTATATTTGTAAAGTTGACCGTGACGGAAATGTAATCCAGGCAAATGCAGGTTTTAAGCCATCTTCTGAAATTAAGATGCATATGAGAGTATATCAGAAGAGACCAGATGTAAACGCTGTTGTACATGCACATCCTATGTATGCAACATCTTTTGCAATTGCTGGTATTCCTTTGACACAGCCAATCATGCCAGAAGCAGTTATCGCTCTTGGATGTGTGCCGATCGCAAAATACGGTAGACCATCTACAAATGAAATTCCGGATTCTATCGAAGAATATCTGCCATATTTTGATTCTGTTCTGTTGGCAAATCATGGTGCATTGACATTCTCTGATTCTCTGCTGAATGCATACCACAAGATGGAATCTACAGAATTCTATGCACAGCTTCTGTATCAGTCCAGAGTTTTGGGCGGACCAAAGGAATTCACACCAGAACAGGTAGAAGATCTGTACGAAATCCGTCGTCAGTTCGGACTTCCAGGCAAGCATCCGGCAAATGTTTGTGTTGCTGCTAAAGAAGGAAAGAAGGGCTGCCATGCATGTGAAGGTTCCTGCAAGAACAGTGCTGCAAATCCGGCAGATGCAGAATTGGTAGCTGCTATTACAAAAAAGGTTATGGAAGCACTGAATAAGTAATTAATTTGAAATTGTTAATAGAAAGCAGGTAGATTCATGGCAATAAATGAACAGATGGTTCAGGACATTGTAAAAGAAGTCATGGCTAAGATGCAGCTTCAAAAGGAAAATCCAGTTGAAAAACAGCTGGGAATTTTTGAAGACATGAATGAGGCCATTGCTGCTGCAAAAGAAGCACAGAAGGTGGTTCGCAGCATGTCCATGGATCAGAGAGAACAGATTATATCCAATATCCGCAGAAAGACAAAAGAAAATGCTGAATTATTGGCACGTATGGGTGTGGAAGAAACAGGAATGGGAAATGTACCTCATAAGATTCTGAAACATCAGCTTTTGGCTGAAAAGACACCTGGAACAGAGGATATTGTGACAGAAGCCTGGTCCGGTGACAGAGGTCTGACATTGATTGAAATGGGACCTTTTGGCGTGATCGGCGCAATTACACCGACCACAAATCCCAGTGAAACGATTTTGTGTAACGCAATTGGTATGATTGCCGGTGGAAATACGGTGGTATTTAATCCACATCCAAAGGCAATTAAAACATCCAATTTTGCAGTATCTTTAATTAATGAAGCTTCTATAGAAGCAGGTGGCCCTGTGAATGTGGCATGTTCTTTACGTCATCCGACACTGGAATCCAGCAATGTTATGATGAAGCATAAGGATATTCAGCTGATTGCTGCCACAGGTGGCCCTGGAGTGGTAACAGCCGTTCTTTCTTCCGGAAGAAGAGGAATCGGAGCAGGTGCCGGAAATCCTCCTGCGCTGGTAGATGAGACAGCTGATATCAGAAAGGCAGCACAGGATATTATAAACGGATGTACGTTTGATAATAATCTTCCTTGTATTGCGGAAAAAGAAGTGGTTGCCGTTTCTTCCATTATGGATGAACTGATGGATTATATGGTGAAAGAACAGGGTTGTTATCTTGCATCGAAAGAAGAGCAGGATAAACTGACAGCTACCGTTTTGACACCAAAGGGATTAAACCGTAATTGTGTAGGACGTGATGCAAAGACACTTTTGGGAATGATCGGTGTCACTGTACCGGATAATATCCGTTGTATTATTTTCGAGGGAGAAAAAGAGCATCCGTTGATTTCGGAAGAATTGATGATGCCGATTCTGGGAATCGTACGGGCAAAAGATTTTGATGACGCCATGGAGAAAGCTGTATGGCTGGAACATGGAAACAGACATTCTGCTCATATTCACTCCAAGAATATAGATAATATTACACGCTATGCGAGAGCCATTGATACAGCGATTCTTGTAAAGAACGCACCTTCTTATGCAGCGCTTGGTTTTGGCGGAGAAGGTTATTGTACCTTTACCATTGCCAGTCGTACAGGAGAAGGCTTGACAAGCGCAAGAACCTTTACAAAGAAAAGACGTTGTGTAATGTCGGATAGCTTATGCATTCGCTAATAGAGAGGTAGGCATATCATGGATACAAATTTAAATATTGAAGAAATTGTAAAACAGGTCTTGGCCGGTATGAACGGTCAGGCAGAGACAAAAGCTCCGGCAGCAGCTGCTCCAAAGGCTCCTGCAGCTGGTACTGATATTCCTAAGACAGCAAGAGTTGCTATGCTGACTTCTTTGGAACATTATGACATCAAAGAATATCCGATTCCTGAAGTAGGCGATGATGATATTCTGGTTAAGGTAGAAGGATGTGGTATCTGTGGTACAGATGCTCATGAATTCAAGAGAGATCCATTTGGCTTGATTCCGGTTGTGCTTGGTCACGAAGGAACTGGTGAAATCGTTAAAATGGGTAAGAATGTAAAGAAAGACAGTGCAGGAAAAGATCTTCATCTGGGAGATAAGGTTGTTACCTGTATGATCTTTAAGGATAACCCGGATATCACCATGTTTGATTTGAATAAACAGAACGTGGGCGGTGCTGATGTATATGGTCTTCTGCCTGATGACGATGTACACTTTAACGGATGGTTTTCCGATTATCTGTTAATCCGTGGCGGTTCCACAGTATTTAACGTAAGCGATCTGGATCTGACATCCAGAATTCTGATTGAGCCTTGTGCTGTATTGGTTCATGCTGTAGAAAGAGCAAAGACAACAGGTATCTTAAGATTCAACAGCCGTGTTGTAGTACAGGGATGCGGACCGATCGGTTTGATTTGTATTGCTGTACTGCGTACAATGGGTATTGAGACAATCGTAGCTGTAGATGGTGAAGAAAAGAGATTGGAATTTGCCAAGAGAATGGGTGCTTCCAAGACTGTAAACTTCAAAGATCACAAGGGTATTGAAGCTCTTGCAGGAGCAGTAGAAGCAAGCTTTGATGGACATTTGGCAGATTTTGCATTCCAGTGTACAGGTTCTCCTGTTGCTCATGCTAATATTTATAAATTCATCCGTAACGGCGGTGGCCTTTGTGAATTGGGCTTCTTCATTAATGGTGGAGATGCTACAATCAATCCTCATTTTGATATCTGTTCAAAGGAAATCACAATTGTTGGTTCTTGGGTATATACGCTGAGAGATTATGCAACAACCTTTGATTTCTTAAAGAGAGCAAAGGGAATTGGTTTGCCGATTGATGATCTGGTAACACACAAATTCCCTCTGGATCAGATCAATGAGGCACATCAGACAAACCTGAGAATGGAAGGCTTAAAGATTGCCATTATTAACGAATAAAAAATACGGGGAATAAAGGAGAAGTTCCATGGCTTTGGCAGTAGGAATGATTGAAGTATTCGGATTGGTGGCGGCATTCGCGGCCGGAGATGCAGGATGCAAGGCAGCGAATGTTGTGATGGAACCGTTTGATAAAAATAAGCCAGCCAATGCAGACTCTCTTCCAGTACCGTTGATCGTGATGGTGAAGTTCCGCGGCAGTGTGGAAGATGTCAGGGCTGCTGTGGAGGCTGGTGCAGAAGCGGCAAATCGTGTGTCCGGCGTGGTTACAAAACATGTGATAGCCCGTCCGGAACCCGATACAGAAAAAATGCTTCATATAAAAGCATTTGATAAAGATTAAAAAATGTGTTAGGATAAACACGGATAATTTGATAGACTCATACATAGGTGTGGGAATGATAGCGAAGTGCAAAACAGGAGGAAATAACAATGACAATGCAGTCTTTAGGAATGGTAGAAACAAGAGGACTTACAGCAGCAATTGAAGCAGCAGATGCTATGGTAAAAGCAGCAGAAGTAACTTTAGTAGGAACAGAAAAGATCGGTTCCGGTCTTGTAACAGTAATGGTACGCGGTGACGTAGGTGCTGTTAAGGCTGCTACAGAAGCAGGAAGCAGCGCAGCATCCAGACTGGGTGAATTGGTAGCTGTTCATGTAATCCCAAGACCGCATAATGATGTAGAAAAGATTCTTCCGGTAATCAAATAATTAGCCAGAAAATACCAGTAACGGAAGGAAACGGATATGGGTAAAGCGTACGGTTTTGTGGAAGTTTCCAGTGTGACAGGAGCGGTTGATATTTTGGATCTGATGTTAAAAACAGCAGATGTGGAATTCCTGACATGGGAACGGAAGTTGGGCGGCAGACTGGTAACTGTAATTATCCAGGGGGATGTTTCGGCTGTAACACAGGCAGTTGAAACAGCGGTTGCCCGTGGAAAAATTAAACCGGTGGCCCATCTGATAATTGCAAGCCCTCATGAAGAGACGGTAAAAATGGTGGAGATGAGCCGGGATCGTCTGAGAAAACAGGGGCGTATTTAGCCAAGTATAAGTTTTGCAAACTTGATAAAATTGTATAATAGGAGGATAATACAATGGCACAGGAAGCATTAGGAATGGTAGAAACTAGAGGTTTAGTTGCATCTGTAGAAGCAGCAGATGCTATGTTAAAAGCAGCTAACGTTACATTAGTAGGAACAGAAAAGATCGGTTCCGGTCTTGTAACAGTAATGGTACGTGGAGATGTAGGTGCTGTAAAGGCATCTGTAGAAGCTGGTGCTGACAGCGCATCCAGACTGGGTGAACTGGTTGCTACACACGTAATCCCAAGACCACACAATGATGTGGAAAAAATTCTGCCACAGGTAAAATAATCGAGGCTAATCTAGGATGACAGACCAACCGGAGACAGGATTATTCCAGTCTCCGGTTTCAAACGGCAGATCGAAAGAAGTCCATACTAGGAAAAGTAGGTGTATCCTTTGAATAATATTGAAGAAATTACAAGATT
The DNA here is from genome assembly GCA_026169045.1 of Lachnospiraceae bacterium. Lineage (GTDB taxonomy): Bacteria > Bacillota > Clostridia > Lachnospirales > Lachnospiraceae > Fimimorpha. The sequence goes on from JAPFDH010000007.1 coordinate 63,851, forward strand.
AGTGGTAGAAGCTCTGGAAGCAAAACGGAATTCTTCCAATGGTTTTTTGGTACCCATTGGTGTATCTGCAAGACATATTCATTTGACGCAGGAACACGTGGAAGTATTGTTTGGAAAAGGATATCAGCTGACGAAGAAAAAAGACTTAATGGGAGGACAGTTTGCTTCCAATGAGTGTGTGACCATCGTTGGGCTGAAATTGAGAGCAATTGAAAATGTTCGTATTCTCGGACCGGTACGTAAAAAATCACAGGTGGAAATTTCAGCGACAGATGCAATTAAATTGGGAATTAAGGCTCCAATACGTGATTCTGGAAATCTGGCTGGTTCTGCACCGATTGCAGTAGTGGGCCCTAAGGGTGTACTTTATCTGGAAGAGGGATGTATCGTTGCAAAGAGACATATTCATATGTCTCCTGCTGATGCAGCAGCAGCTGGTGTTCATGATGGAGATGTCGTATCTGTAAAGGTGGATAATGAAAGAGGAACCATCTTTAATGAGGTATTGATCCGTGTGGATGACAGTTTTACGTTGGAAATGCATATTGATACAGACGAAGCCAATGCGGCAAAAATTGCGACCGGTCAGACGGTTATGATTATGCCACAGTGACTGGAAACTATGGAACGTCAGATAATTTGATCAACTAAAATAAGGGCTGACGGAGGAGAAAAATCATGATAATTGGTAAAGTGGTTGGAAGTGTGGTTTCTACAAGAAAACTGGATAATCTGGTCGGAAGTAAATTTATGATTGTAGAGCCAATCCAGAGCCTGAATCGGGATAACCGAATTGTAGCGATTGATCAAATTGGTGCAGGCATTGGAGAATTTGTGCTGGTGGCACAGGGAAGTGCGGCCCGTATCGGATGTGATATGGAGAATGCCCCTGTGGATGCAGCGATTGTTGGAATAATTGATGACGGAACAGGACTGGAGTAGCATTATGGATATAAAAGAATTAAGCAGTATATTACAGCAAAATGGTGTAGTTGGTGCCGGTGGAGCTGGTTTCCCAACATATGCCAAGCTGGATCAGCGTGCAGATACCATTATCCTTAACTGCGCGGAATGTGAGCCGTTATTACGATTACATAGACAGTTATTAGAAAAGTATGCCTTTGAGATTATGGACACTTTCCATAAAGTCGGAGAGGCTGTTGGTGCAAAAGAAGTTATAATCGGTATCAAAAAAGCATACAAAAAAACCATTGAGGCTTTGGAAGCACATATTGGTTCATTTGATAACATGCGTCTTGGTTTGCTGGATGAGGTATATCCGGCAGGTGATGAAGTCGTATTAATATATGAAGTTACGAAGAAGGTTGTAAGACCTGGCGGACTTCCCATTGAAAGCGGCGTTGCAGTATTTAATGTAGAAACAATTTATAATTTGTATCGGGCTATGAATCAGCAGACACCGGTTGTAGACAAGCTGGTTTCTGTGGTTGCAGAAGTAAATCATCCCGTTACAGTTCGTGTGCCAATCGGAGTGACAGTAGAAGAAGTTGTCGCTTTGGCAGGCGGAGCAAAAATCCCAAATCCGGTTTACTTTATGGGTGGACCGATGATGGGAAATATTGTCAGCGGTCAGGCAGTTATAACAAAGACAAGTAATGCCATTTTGGTTCTTCCGGAAGACCATCTGATTATTCAGAGAAAGAACCAGAAAGCAAAGATAAATATGGCCAGAGCAGCAGCAAGCTGTTGCCAGTGTGAAATGTGTACAGACCTTTGTCCAAGACATGCGTTGGGACATCCGATTAATCCAAGTATGTTTATGAGGGCGGCTACATGTAAGGATGTACAGAATCCGAATATTTTTATCAACACATTTTTCTGCAGTTCCTGCGGATTGTGCGAAATGTACTCCTGTATGCAGGGATTATCACCAAGAAGTCTTATGGCAGAGTATAAAATGGGACTGAGAGCGGCTGGAGTACCGGTTCCGAAGGATATTGTACCGGAACCAGTGAAACCAAGCAGAGAAATGCGTAAGATTCCAATGGAACGGTTAATGTCCAGACTAGGATTAACCAAATATAATGTAGATGCTCCACTGCAGGATGATGTGGTTGCCATGAAGCGCGTAAAGATTATGCTTCGTCAGCATATCGGAGCTCCGGCACAGTTGGCTGTTAAGGCAGGGGATACTGTGACACGGGGACAGGTGATTGCAAATCCGGCAAATGGACTTAGTGTAGCAATTCATGCTTCTATTGATGGAAAAGTCATTGAAGCAAATGAAAATTACGTTATGATTGATAATAACTAGAAAGGACGTGCCGTATGAGTAAAGCAATTGGAATGGTGGAATATAAGACAGTATCTACCGGAATTTTAGCAGCGGACGCCATGGTTAAAACATCTGAAGTAGATATTATTGAGGCACAGACAGTATGTCCGGGAAAATATATTGTAATTATTACCGGAGATTTGAGCGCTGTCAATGCCGCTGTAGAAAATGCAAAGGTTGCCTATCCGGATCAACTGATTGACAGTTTCGTATTAGGTAATCCTCATGAATCAATCTTCCCAGCTATTTATGGTGCTGCTCAGATTGAAGAAGTAAATGCACTTGGCGTATTGGAAACTTATGATGCTGCAGCAATTATTGTGGCAGCTGATGAGGCAGCAAAAACTGCCGAAGTAAACCTGATTGAACTGCGTTTGGCCAGAGGTATGTGCGGAAAGTCTTACATGTTCCTGACAGGTGATGTGGCAGCAGTAGAAGCAGCAATTGATCGTGCAAAATCTTCTGTTGGACCAAAGGGAATGTATCTGGATTCTTCTGTTATTCCGAGACCGGATAAGCGCATTCGTGATCATATTTTATAATAGCCGGTTATGAAGCCGGTTGGCAGAGCCGAAGCAGTCCGTGCATAGATTATGCGTGGCTCTTCGGCTACCTGCGTATCTTGATGAGGAGGCTGGCTTAATGCTTGCAATAGAGAGAAGAAATCTAATTTTAGAAAAATTACAGGAAGATAAAAAAGTTGTAGTAAGTGAATTGAGCCAGGCGTATGATGTTTCGGAAGAGACAATCAGAAGAGACTTGGAAAAGCTGGAAAAAGATGGGTTTGCCATAAAAACATACGGTGGAGCGGTTATTAATGAAAATAATAATATGGAGCTTCCTTTTGTAATCCGTAAGAATACGAATGTTTCCGGAAAACAAAAAATTGCTGAACTGATTGCCGCTACGATTAAGGATGGAGATCAGATCATGCTGGATGCCAGCTCAACAGCTGTATTTGTGGCAAAGAATATAAAAAACAAAAAGAATATCACTGTAATTACAAATTCAATTGAGATTTTGATTGAATTGTCTGATGTGACAGGATGGAAAATACTGTCCACTGGTGGTACGATGAAGGAAGGTTCGCTGGCACTTGTGGGACATCAGGCACAGAAGATGCTGGCAACGTTCCATGTGGATAAGGCTATTGTTTCCTGTAAAGGGATTGATATGATAAAAGGTTTTTCTGATTCCAGTGAAAGCTTTGCTGAGTTGAAGAAAACCATGCTGCGCTGTGCATTTCAAAAAATCCTGGCGATAGACAGTTCTAAATTTGATAAAATTGCTTTTATTCAAATTGGAGATCTGCAGGATATCTCTATGGTTGTAACCGATAAAAAGCCGGATGATAAGTGGATGCAGGTGCTTTCCGGTGCAGGTGTTACCTGTCTGTATCCGGAAGTGTGATAGGAGTGCAAAAATGAAAAATGGGACAACGGTAATTTGTTTTGCAAATAATAAAGGTGGAAGCGGAAAATCTACTACCTGTTCCAATGTGGGATACGGACTTTCCCTTATGGGAAAAAAGGTATTATTGTTGGATGCGGATATGCAGGCTAATTTATCCTTGGCCTTTCTTTCTGAAGAGCAGGTTTTGGAAATCTCTGAAGGTGACAGAAATTTATATTATGCCATACGGGATGAGAAAGATCTTTCCTCCTATCGTGTAGCGACTGGATATGAAGGATTGGACTTGATACCGGCTTCTCCGCTTATGAGTTCTCTGGAGTATGATTTGTTCCCCAAAAAAGACAGGGAACATGTCTTGGATAATTGTTTAAAATCTTTGAAACATTCTGGAGAGTATGATTACATCCTGATGGATGCGCCGCCGACGCTTGGTGGTTGGGCGATGAATCTGCTGATTGCATCTGACTATCTGGTGATACCGGTGGAAGCAAGTCCCTGGGGATTATTCGGTTTGGCCAATATGTTTGACTTTTATCAAAAGGCCTGTGAAAGAAATTCCCATTTGTCTCTCATGGGAATTGTGGTGACGAAAGTAGATATTCGGAAGAATTATTACAAGCAGACCATGGAAACATTACAAGAATTGCAGGATGTTCATGTATTTGATACCTGTATCCGTATGGACAGTAATATTGAATGGTCACAGGATAACAGCAAACCGGTGATGGCTTATAAAAAGAGCAGCCGGAGTGCATCAGAGTACATGAACCTGACAGAGGAGGTAGAAAAAATTGCCAGTGGGAAAAAGCAGCATTAAAAGAATGAATGCATCGCAGGATACAGAAGAAAAGAAAGATGCAAAGATCGTAGAGACGAAAACAGAACAAAATGAAACAAAAAAAGAAACAACTGTAACAAAAAAGACTGCTTCTGCAAGAAAACCAAGAACGGTAAAGAAAACACAACCTAAAAAAGCAGAAGAGAAAAAGTCAGAGACAGTTTCTATAAAGGACGACGGACAGAAAGTGGAAGAATCAGGAGTAGTATCAAATATCACATGTGATCTTCCAATATATCTGATGTGAGAAAATTCCATTCTAAATCAGAATGAGATTACGCGAGGATAAATAGAGCAGCTGTGACGGGAATAGGGCTGCCGGAATCGAGGTAGGCATGAAAAGTTTTGATATTAAGACCAAAATATATTTTGGTCAAAATGCACTGGAACGTCTGTGCGATATTCCATACAAGAAAGTGATGATTATCACGGATCCGTTTGTAGTTCAGAGCGGAATGATAAAGCTGATTACATATCGCCTGGAAGCAGGAAGCATTCAGTATCAGGTGTTCAGTGAGGTAGTACCGGATCCTCCAGTGGATAAAATAGCGATGGGAATAAAAGCATTGATTGAGTATCAGCCAGAAGCGGTAGTGGCAGTCGGCGGTGGATCCGCATTGGATTCAGCAAAGGCAATTCGGGAATTTGCCCATAAAATGGGACAGATCGGTGAGATTGCACTGATTGCTATTCCTACAACAAGTGGTACCGGTTCCGAAGTGACATCATTCTCCGTTATTACGGATCCTGTAAATCACATTAAATATCCATTGGTATCAGAAAGCCTTTTACCGACAGAGGCGATTCTGGATGTGGAACTGGTAAAAAGCGTTCCGCCAAATGTAACAGCAGACACAGGTATGGATGTATTTACCCATGCTTTGGAGGCTTATGTCAGCTCAGAATACAATGAGTTCTCAGGAGCTTTGGCAGAAAAAGCGATAGAACTTTGCGGGACATTCTTATTACGTTCTTTTTATGATAATAATGACGTTCATGCGAGACAAAAGATGCATGCTGCATCATGTCTGGCGGGATTGGCGTTTAATTCTTCCTCTCTTGGATTAAATCATGGTATGGCTCATCAGCTGGGTGCTAATTTCCATATCCCTCATGGTCGTGCTAATGCAATTTTATTACCTCATATTATTGAATATAACAGTGAAATTGACAAGCACAGTAAGAGTAAAAAGGAATATAAACCAGTGGTACGCCGTTATGAAAACGTTGCCAAACTTTTGGGATTGACAAATTTCAATACCATCACCACTGTGCGTGCACTTGTAAACTGGGTACAGTTTATGTTAAAGGAAATGGATATTCCGCTGTCCGTTTCACAAATGGGAAAATGTACAGAAGAGGAATATATGAGCCGTGTCAGTGATATGGCAGATGCTGCTTTGGCGGATGGATGTACAGCTACAAATCCGAGAGTACCTACAAAACAAGAAGTGATTGAAATTTATCGAAAACTTTGGTAAAACTAAAGATAGCGGTGAAAGGGGCTGCGGCATGGAATGTGCACGGCCCTTTTCTGCATTTATAGTTATCGATCCAGGGAAGAATGCTACTCTGGGAAGAAACGGCAGTGATCGGAAAAATGGATAGGAGGAAAAACTATGAAAAGAATGTTGTTTATTTTTAATCCTCATGCCGGGAAAGCAAAAATTAAAGCCAGTCTGGCTGGTATCATAGATACCTTTAACAAAGGTGGGTATGAAGTGGTGACGTATGCTTCCCAGTATCCAATGTATGCCAAAGAGCTGATTCTTCAATCAGGAGAGAAATATGATGCAATTGTATGCAGTGGCGGAGATGGCACATTAAATGAAACTGTGACAGGAATTATGGAATTAAAAAATAAACCGTATTTAGGTTATATTCCGGCAGGTTCTACCAATGATTTTGCAGCCAGTATCGGGCTGCCTAAGGATATGGTGCGGTGTGCAAAGAAAATTCTTTCCGGAAAAGCATTTGACTGTGATATCGGAAGGTTTAATGAACGATATTTTACCTATGTAGCAGCGTTTGGGGCATTTACAGAAGTTCCATATATTACTTCCCAGCAGTCCAAAAACGTATTGGGCCACCAGGCATATGTTCTGGAGGCTATGAAACAAATGAATAATATAAAATCACATCATATGGTTTTTCGTTATGAAGATAAAAAGATAGAGGATGACTTTTTATTTGGTATGATTTCCAATGCCACAAGTATCGGCGGTTTTAAAGGACTGCCAGGGAAAAATGTGGAATTGAATGATGGGAAATTTGAAGTTATGCTTGTGCGGGATACGAAGAATCCGTTGGATTTTCCGGCTATCCTGACATCGATTTTTCTGAGAAATCCGGATCCGAAGTATATTCATACATTTAAAGCTTCCAAGTTGGATATTAAGAGCAGTGAACCTGTAAATTGGGTATTGGATGGTGAATTCGGCGGAAACCGCAATCAGGTGCAGATAGAAATTTGCCATAAAGCGATCAGTATCCTTTTGTAAAATATCGTCAAATTGAAAGAAAAAAAAGAAAAAATTTAGATGTACTGCTGAAAATGCAACCATCTTTTATTTGTGTATTTACAACAGCAGAAGTTTGCTGTATAATTTAAAGCTGTATAGGTTTGCCCATTTTTAGGTACCTGCGAAACATATGTTCGAGGAAATGGATAAGGATCCATAGGGAACATACCTATACAGTACGTAAAGAGGTCTGATGCAGAAAGGACAATGCTCAATGGAAAAAGAGATTTTGACGGAACGGTTGGATAAACTTGCCAAGATTGGCGAAACAAAAAACAGAACTTTGGACTTGAATGATATTAATGATTTTTTCGTTGGAGAGACACTGACTCCGGATGAATGGGAATTTGTTTACAGTTATCTGGAGGGAAAAAAGATTGATGTCCTTCAGGTTTTAAATGATGATCTGCTTCCGGATGATGATCTTTTATTAGAGAAGGATCTGGATTTTATCGAAGAGGAAGAAGAGGATATTGATCTGGATGCCATTGATCTTCTGGAAGGTATTGGAACAGAAGATCCGGTGCGCATGTATTTAAAAGAGATTGGTACGGTGCCTCTTTTATCTGCTGATGAAGAGTTGAAATTGGCAATTAGAAAATCAGAGGGCGATATGGCGGCGAAAGACCGACTGATTGAAGCAAATTTACGATTGGTTGTAAGTATCGCAAAAAGATATACCGGGCGTGGTATGAGTTTTCTGGATTTAGTTCAGGAAGGAAACCTGGGATTAATTAAAGGTGTTGAAAAGTTCGATTATACAAAAGGTTATAAATTGAGTACTTATGCGACATGGTGGATTCGGCAGTCTGTTACCAGGGCATTGGCAGACCAAGCCAGAACGATTCGTGTTCCTGTACATATGGTAGAAACAATTAATAAGATGTCAAAAATGCAGCGTAAGCTGACATTGGATCTTGGATATGAGCCATCTGTGACGGAATTGGCAAAGGCATTGGATATGTCAGAAGATAAGGTCATGGAAATTATGCAGATTGCGAGAGAACCAGCTTCTCTGGAAACACCAATTGGTGAAGAAGATGATTCCAATTTGGGCGATTTTGTGGCCGATAGCAATGCTGTCACACCGGAAGGAAATGTGGAATCAGTAATGCTGCGTGAGCATATTGATACCCTTCTGGCAGATCTGAAGGAGAGAGAACGCCAAGTAATTGTGCTTCGTTTTGGGCTGGAAGATGGACATCCAAGAACACTGGAAGAAGTAGGGAAGGAATTTAACGTTACAAGAGAACGTATTCGTCAGATTGAAGCAAAAGCACTTCGCAAATTGCGTAATCCAGTGAGAAGTAAGAGAATCAGAGATTTCTTATAATAATAAAATGAGCGTCCCAAAGCAGCATACAATATCAGGATAATCCGGAAAACTTCCATTTTACGTGTGACCTGATCGGTATGCTGTTTTGGGATTTTTTCTTGATTGGAGGAAGATATGCAGAAAATAAATTACCAGAAGGAATTGGACAGGCTTTTGCTGTCACTGAAGGAGGAGGGGCGTGTTCCTACTCTTTTATTGCATAGCTGTTGTGCTCCGTGCAGCAGTTATGTGTTGGAATATCTCTCTGAATATTTTGCGATTACAATATTTTATTATAATCCCAATATTTCACCGGTGGAGGAATATGTAAAACGGTTGGAAGAGCAGAAACGCTTGATTCATTCCATGAAATTGGTTCATCCGGTTCAGATTCTGGATACAAAGTATGATCCGGAACGCTTTTTTTCCATGGCAAAGGGCATGGAACATATTCCGGAAGGAGGCGAACGTTGCCGGGCATGTTATGAAATGCGTCTCAGAGAAGCGGCAAAAGCGGCAAAAGAAGGGGCTTTCCAGTATTTTACCACGACGCTTACCATTAGTCCGCTGAAAAAGTCGGAGACGCTGAACGCGATTGGTGCCATGTTGGAAAAGGAGTATGGTGTTTCCTATCTGTATTCGGATTTTAAAAAGAAAGATGGCTATAAACGCTCGACAGAATTGTCCAAAGAGTATGGGTTATACCGGCAAAATTATTGTGGATGTGTTTTTTCGAAACGGGAAGCCCAGCTGCGTGAGAAGGAAAAAAAGAGACAGGAAGTTTCTTAAAATTTTCCGAAACATATAAACTTTTTCGAAACCGCTTGCAGGAGAAGAAAGAATTCGATAAAGTGTAAAGGAAAGCTGTCGGATGTTTTTTGAGACAGAATATAGATGACAGGCAGTCAAGGGAGGAAAAAAAATTGTGGAAGTTCAGCGTTAGAAAACCATATACGGTTGTGGTGGCTGTTGCGATGGTGCTTGTTTTAGGGTTTGTTTCCTGGGGAAAAATGACAACAGATTTACTTCCGGATATTAGTTTGCCATATTTGGTTGTTATGACCAGCTATTCCGGGGGCAGTCCGGAAGAAGTGGAAACGATGGTAACAAAGCCGGTGGAACAGGCGATGGCCACATTGGAAAATATTTCCAATATTACATCTGTGTCCAGTCAAAATCAGTCTGTTGTAATATTGGAATTTGAAGATGATGTCAATATGGATAGTATTACCGTAGACACCCGAGAAAAACTGGATATGTTGGAAACTTACTGGTCAGACTCGGTAGGGAATCCTATGATCACAAAAATCAGTCCGGATATGCTGCCGATTGTAATGGCATCTGTAGATGGCACAGAAATGAATCGGGAAGAGCTGACGAAAAAGGTAAATGATGAAATTCTTCCTAAAATTGAAGGAGTCAGCGGTGTCGCCAGTGTGACATTAAGCGGAGGATTGGAAAAGGAAATTCATGTTACACTGAAAGAAGAGAAGATTACAGAGATTAATGAGAAAATCCGAAGTGAAGTGGAAGCCAGGCTGGATGAGGCTGAGCAAAAGCTTATGGATGCAAAAGCTCAGCTGGATGAAGGAAAAGCAACGCTGGAAGAGCAAATGAATGCATTTTCGGAAGGTATGACGGAAGCAGATCAAGGTGTCCTGAGCGGTAAATTGGAGCTTTTGAAGGCAGAGATTCAATTGGCTCAGTCCGGTAATGATCTGACAACGAAAGAAATGGAAATCCAGTCATTGGAGGCAATCGTCAACAGCATGAATCAGACGCTTAGCCAGACACGGCAAAAAATTGACGAGCAGGAACAGAAAGTGGCTCAGAAAGAAGCAGAAGTCAGTGCAAAAGGGACGGATATTGCAAACCGTGAACAGGAATTGGCAGAAAAGAAGGCGTCTTTAGAACAACAGATTCAGGATTTAACAGAGCAGAATGTAAAAGCTGTTTCTATGGAAATAAAAGAGTCGGATTATGTAATGGGAGAAAGTCAGGAACTGCCTTCAGACAGTGAAAAACAGGAAACCATTCAGGATACGACTGAAAATGCGACGGAACCATCCGGGGAGACGGAAGCAACAGTCAGCCCGACAGAACCATCCGAACCGACAGATACAGATGATGAAAATGCCAAAAAGCTGGAAGAGTTGCAAAAGGAACTGGCAGAGGTCAATGCACAAGAGCAACAGCTGGCATTGGAAAAGGCAGCATATCAAATTGAAAAAGCCACAGTAGAAGGGGAACGTTCCGCAGTGAATGCAAGTTTGGAGCAACTTGCTAAATTTGAATCACAGGCATCTGCAACCACCACACAGCTCCAGGAAGCAAAGTATGCACTTGCCGAAGCAAAAGCACAAATTGCATCAGGACAGGGAACGATTGACGGAAGCCAGGAGGCTGTCAATGAGCAGGAAAAGGAACTGATAAAACAAAAAGAAGAGGCTGAAAAAAAATTAGAGGAAGCGCAGCAACAGGCAGAGAGCGGAGAAAAAGAATTAGAAGAACAGATTGCGAACTTTCCACAAACGAGAGAAGAGACATTAGAAGCAGCGACCATAGATGGAAAAGTAACAAAAGAAATGATACAAACTCTTCTGCAGGCACAGAATTTCAATATGCCGGCGGGATATGTGACTGAAAATGATACACAATATTTGGTACGGGTAGGGGATAAGATTACAGATCCAGAGGAATTAAAGGAGCTGGTTTTATTTGATCCTCAAATAGAAGGTATGGATGTGGTGACACTTTCCGATGTGGCAGATATTGAAGTGACAGACAATGGAAACGATACATATGCCAAAATTAATGGGAATGATGGACTGATTCTTTCTATTCAGAAACAGAATACCTATTCCACATCGGATGTATCCGATGCAGTCAATGAAGAATTTGCTTCCATAATGGAAACGGATCCGGATATTCATTTTACAACCTTGATGGATCAGGGTGAATACATTCATATTGTAATCCGTTCCGTTTTGGAAAATTTGTTAATGGGCGGAATATTGGCTATCTTAATATTGTTCTTGTTTTTAAAAGATATCAAACCCACATTTATTATTGCTTGTTCCATCCCTATCAGTGTGGTATTTGCCATTGTACTGATGTATTTTTCAGGGGTAACATTAAACATTATTTCATTGTCGGGCCTGGCTGTCGGCGTGGGTATGCTGGTGGATAACTCAGTTGTTGTAATTGAAAATATCTATCGTCTCAGAAGTAAAGGCTATTCGGCAGTAAAAGCAGCAGTATCCGGAGCAGCCCAGGTGGCTGGTGCGATTACTTCTTCTACACTCACTACCGTGTGTGTATTTCTTCCCATTGTTTTTGTGGAAGGTTTAACACGGCAGTTATTTGTAGATATGGCATTGACGATTACATATTCGCTGCTGGCCAGCCTTATCATTGCGCTGACTTTAGTTCCAATGATGTCTTCCGGTATTTTAAGAAATACAAAAGAGAAAAAGCATCGATTATTACCATGGCTGATTGACCGATATGACAGTATGATTCGCGGCGCTTTGCATATGAGATGGCTGGTTATTTTGATTTCCATTGTGATCTTAGCAGTAAGTGTTGTGGCTTCTTTAAGCCGTGGGACAGCTTTTATGCCGGAGGCTGACAGCAATCAGCTCAGTGTAACTATGGAAGTCACGGATGAAGATGCAGATGAAGAGCAGATTCGTAATATGGCAGATCAGGTTATGGAGAGAATTCAGCAGGTGGAACATGTGGAAACGGTTGGAACGATTATCGGTGAAAGCGGATCCGGCATGATGGGAATGGGAGGAAGCGATCTTTCTTCTGTCAGCATTTATGTAGTTTTGGATGAGAAAAAGGGCAATAGTAAACAGGCAGCGCAGGAAATTGAAGAAGCATGTGCTGATCTGGACGGATGTGAAGTATCTGCCAGTGGCTCTACTATGGACATGAGTGCCATGGGTGGAACTGGTATTTCCGTAAAAATTGCCGGTCAGGATATTGACCAGCTTTCCTCTATTGCAAAGGATGTGGCTGCGATTGTAGAGGGAACCGAGGGAACGGATAAAGTGTCCAATGGAATTACAGATCCAACACCTGAGATTCGTATCCGATTGGATAAAGAAAAAGCCATGAAGGAAGGATTAACGGTAGCGCAGGTATACCAGGAACTGAGGGGGAAACTATCCCAAAGCAGCAGTGCGACAACAATTACTTCCGATGATGGAGAAGAATATGACACATTTGTGACCAGTGAAACGGAACAGATGACACTGGAAGATATTAAAAACTATGTGTTTACGGTTAAAGCAGCAGATGGATCGGAAAAGGAAGTTTTACTGTCAGATATTGCATCCATCGAAGAGGCACAGACATTGTCTGAAATAAACAGAGAAGAACAAAAGCGTGTGCTCACTGTTACGGCTGATATTGCCGATGGATATAATATTGGGCTTGTCAGCCAGGATTTGGAGAAACGATTGAAAGAGTATCAGGTACCGGAAGGATATTCGGTTACAATGGAAGGAGAAAATGAAACGATTAATGACGCGATTTATCAATTGGTATTGATGGGACTTTTGGGGATTGTTTTGATCTACTGTATTATGGTTGCTCAGTTCCAGTCTTTCCGTTCTCCATTTATCGTTATGTTTACCATTCCGTTGGCCTTTACAGGAGGATTCCTTGCTTTGTTCCTGACAGGACAGGAAGTCAGTGTGGTGGCAATGGTTGGTTTTGTCATGTTAGCCGGTATCGTCGTGAATAACGGAATTGTTCTGGTGGATTATATTAATCAGCTTCGCCTGGAAGGAATGGAGAAAAGGGAGGCTATTATCGAAGCCGGAAAAACGCGTATGAGACCTATTTTGATGACAGCCCTTACTACTATCCTTGGCTTGTTTACCATGGCACTTGGAATAGGAACCGGATCCAGTATGATGCAGCCGGTAGCGATCGTTACGATCGGAGGATTGATCTACGCGACCATTATGACACTTTTTGTGGTTCCTGTAATGTATGACGTATTTTCCAGAAAACATATGAAAACAGTGGACGAAAATGAACTGGAAATTGTAGAAGATTAAGGAAAAAGGGAAGATATATCAGCCCAGTTGTTTTGTCGTACAGACAAATAAAAAAGGAATCAGGGAGGAATGATAACAAATGAGAGATGAAAAGTATTTGAAACTGTTGGCAAAGGAATATCCGACCGTGCAGGCTGCCAGCAGTGAAATTGTAAATCTGACAGCTATTTGTCAGCTTCCCAAAGGCACAGAATATTTTTTCAGTGATCTTCATGGAGAGTACGAGGCCTTTGTTCATTTGCTGAGGAGTGCTTCGGGAATTATCCGTATGAAGATTACGGATTTGTTTGACAGTACTTTATCGGAAGCAGAACAGAATATGCTGGCAAACCTCATTTATGAGCCGGAAAAAGTAACGGGATGCCTTCAGGAATTCGGAAAAGATACAAATGATTGGAAGAAATTGACTATTTTTCGATTGGTTCAGGTGTGTAAAGAAGTGGGATCTAAATATACCCGTTCCAAGGTTAGAAAAAAAATGCCGCCGGAATATGCATATATTTTAGACGAACTTTTGCATGTCAACCATGACGGAAACAAGAAGGTATACTATAATGAGATAATTCATTCCATTTTGGAAATGGGAGTGGGTGATAATTTTATCATTGCACTGTGTCATTTGATTCAGAATTTGAGTGTGGATAGCCTTCATATCATAGGAGACATTTTTGACAGAGGACCACGGCCGGATGTAATCATGAATGAGTTAATGGCTTTTCACGATGTAGACATTCAGTGGGGGAACCATGATATTTCCTGGATGGGTGCTGCCTGTGGAAACAGGACACTGATGGCAAACGTTGTCCGGATGGGAATCAGTTACAATAATTTTGATGCATTGGAAGATGGATATGGAATCAATTTAAGAGCACTTTCCACATTTGCCTCCCAGGCATACAAAGATGATCCGTGTACTTATTTTTATCCTAAAGTGCTGGATGAATGTGAATATGACCGGGTAGATAGTGCTCTGGCTGCAAAAATGCATAAGGCAATTGCCATCATTCAATTCAAACTGGCAGGTCAATTGATTAAGCGTCATCCGGAATATGGGATGGAAGACAGAAATCTGTTGGAAGAAGTGGATTTTGAAAGAGGATGTCTGATTCATAAAGGAAAAGAGTATCCTTTACTGGATACATCTTTTCCGACAGTGGATCCTAAAAATCCTCTTCAGCTTACGCAGGAAGAAGAGGATCTTATGAATGCGCTGGAAGCTTCTTTCCGTCACAGTGAGGTATTGCATAGACATATTCGCTTCTTGTATACAAACGGAAGTATGTATAAATGTTCCAATTCCAATCTTCTTTTTCATGGATGCATTCCGATGACAGAAAAAGGAGAGTTTGAAGTATATGTTTCAGCAGATGGAAGAAAATATAAAGGAAAAGAATTACTGGATTATTTGAATACACAGGTACAGAATGCGTACCTGCTTCCGGAAGATGCGGATGGAAAAGAAAAGGCAGTAGATTTTATGTGGTATCTGTGGTGCGGAGCAAAGTCTCCTGTGTTTGGAAAGAGCAAACTTTCGGCGTTTGAACATTATTTTATAGATGACAAAGAAATGAAAAAGGAGCAGATGAATCCTTACTATAAATTAAGTGAGCAGGAAGAAATATGCGATAAAATCTTCCGCGAGTTTGGTTTGGATCCGGTGACTTCTCATATTATAAACGGTCATGTTCCTGTTAAGATTAAAGACGGCGAGAAGCCTGTGAAGGCCGGAGGAAAATTATATGTAATTGATGGCGGAATTTCCAAAGCATATCAGTCAAAGACGGGAATCGCAGGATATACATTGATTTTTAATTCCCATTGCCTTGCCCTGGCAGAGCATAGAAATTATATGAAAATGGAGGGCAATCCTACCAGCTATGCGCCGGAAGTTCATGTGATAGAACGTTTTCCGGAAAGAATGAAAGTTGTGGATACGGATATCGGAGTGAGATTGGAAGAACAGATCGATGATTTAAAGGCATTGGTGCATGCATATAGGGAAGGTGCCATAAAAGAAAAGTAGTTGTAACGATTGTAACAGTTACAGCCCTATGGCTGAACTGTTACTAACTATTCAGATTCATGATGAAAAAATGTTGACAAGTATCTTTTCGTATGCTATGATACAGAAGTATGCCGCTCAATGAGGTTTGAAAAGTCCATTTTATGGACACCGAAGTTGGCGAGTAATGATAATAGGAGGTGCCATATGTACGCAATTATTGCAACAGGTGGTAAACAGTACAAAGTAGCCGAAGGCGATATCATTAGAGTTGAAAAGCTTGGTGTAGAAGAAGGAGCAACATATACCTTCGATCAGGTATTAGCTGTTAATAATGGTGAATTAGTAGTTGGTGACCCGGTTGTTAAGGGTGCTACTGTATCCGCAACAGTTATGGGCGATGGCCGTGCTAAGAAGGTTATTGTTTACAAATATAAGCCAAAGACAGGTTACCATAAGAAAAATGGTCACAGACAGGCTTATACACAGGTTAAGATCGAAAAGATCAATGCTTAATCCATGATTCAAGCAGTCATTATAAAAGACAGTTTGGGAGAGTATAAAGAAATCAGGATTGAAGGCCATGCTGGGTATGCGGAATCGGGACTGGACATTATCTGTTCTGCTGTTTCCGTTTTGACGCAAAACGCAGTGAATTCCATAGAAGCATTTACCGATGATGCCTTTCAGGCAGATGTAGATGAGAAAAATGGAAGGTTGACTGTCCGGTTTTATGACTCTGTCAGTGAGAAGACACAATTGCTGTTGGATTCTATGGTTCTTGGTTTAGAGTCTATTGAAGAATCTTATGGCAAACAGTACATTAGGATCCGATTCAAGGAGGTGTAATTCATGTTTAAGATGAATCTTCAGTTATTCGCTCATAAAAAGGGAGTTGGTTCTACAAAGAATGGTAGAGATTCCGAATCCAAGAGATTAGGTGCGAAGAGAGCAGACGGTCAGTTTGTTAAGGCTGGTAACATCCTTTACAGACAGCGTGGAACAAAGATTCACCCAGGCGTAAATGTTGGCCGTGGTGGTGATGATACATTATTTGCTTTGACAGATGGTGTAGTTCGTTTTGAAAGAAAGGGTAGAGATAAGAAGCAGGTTTCTATCTATCCAGTAGCTGAATAATTGAGTACTTGCAGCTTGCTGCAAAGTATTTAAAACGGTTCCGTCGCTGAATGTACAGTACGGTTCCGTGAGAATAAACAGGAGGCTGTTGCACAAGTCTGCAGACACAGAAAAAGGAATCCTGCTTCTGTGTGGTTGACTTTGGGTAACAGCCCCCTTTTTTGTAACAATCCGGCCATAGGTTTGATTGAATAAGGAGGAGTGTGACCCCCATGTTTGCTGATAGCGCAAGAATTTTTATAAAGTCCGGTAAAGGCGGAGACGGTCATGTCAGTTTCAGGCGTGAGTTATATGTACCAAATGGCGGTCCCGACGGCGGAGACGGCGGAGACGGCGGAGATATTATTTTTGAAGTGGATGAAGGATTGAATACACTGAATGATTATCGCCATAACAGAAAATTCGTAGCCACCCCTGGAGAAGAAGGGGGAAAGAAGCGGTGTCATGGCGCCAACGGAGAAGATTTAATTCTTAAAGTTCCGGAAGGAACCGTGATTCGTGATGATGAAACCGGCAAGGTTATCGCTGATATGTCAGGAGAAAACAGACGCCAGGTTATCTTAAAGGGTGGAAAAGGCGGCCTTGGAAATATGCATTTTGCCACTGCAACAATGCAGGTTCCTAAATTTGCAAGACCGGGTAAACCGGCCCAGGAGCTTTGGGTGCGTTTGGAATTGAAGGTAATTGCGGATGTTGGTTTAGTTGGATTCCCCAATGTGGGAAAATCCACTCTTCTTTCCAGAGTCAGCAATGCAAGACCGAAGATTGCCAATTATCATTTTACAACTTTGAATCCGATCCTCGGGGTAGTAGACCTGGATGGAGCGGATGGCTTTGTTATGGCCGATATTCCGGGGCTGATTGAAGGTGCTTCTGAAGGAATCGGACTGGGACATGAATTTCTGAAGCATGTAGAAAGAACAAAAGTGCTGATTCATGTGGTTGATGTCGCTTCTACAGAGGGAAGAGATCCTTTGGAAGATATTTATGCGATTAATGAAGAACTGCGGGCATATAATCCGGCATTATTGGAATTGCCGCAGGTGATAGCAGCAAATAAAACGGATGCCATTTTTGATGATGGTGAAAGTGAAAACCCTGTAGAACGTCTGAAAAAGGAATTTGAACCGAAAGGTATAGCGGTATTCCCTATTTCAGCAGTGAGTGGAAAAGGTATAAAAGAATTATTATATCATGTTCGAAAACTTTTGGATACATTGGATCCGAATCCGGTTATTTTTGAACCGGAATTTGTAATGGAAGTAGACAGTACTGCAAACTTACCATATACCGTAGAGAAAGAAGAAGAACATGTTTATGTGGTGGAAGGACCGAGAATTGAAAAGCTGCTGGGTTATACGAATCTGGATTCAGAAAAAGGATTCGCATTTTTCCAGAAGTTTTTAAAAGAGAGCGGTATTTTGGAAGATTTGGAAAAAGCTGGTATTGAAGAAGGCGATACCGTAAAAATGTATGGCCACCAATTTGATTATTATAAATAATAGATACGCTGCAGCGGCAGCAGAATGAGAGGAAACATGACAAGTAAGCAGAGAGCATATTTAAAGGGCCTGGCGATGACCATGGATCCCATCTTTCAGATCGGAAAGTCCAGTCTGACGCCGGAATTGACAAGTGCAGTGGATGAAGCATTGGAAAAAAGAGAATTAATTAAGATAAATGTTTTGAAGAATTGTATGGATGACGGACATGTACTGGCTGATATGCTGGCAGAGAGAACCCACTCTCAGGTGGTACAGGTAATCGGAAAAAAGATTGTTCTGTATCGTCCTGCATCCAATAAGGAAAAAAGAAAAATTGAGTTGCCGTAAAGGGATAGAGACTACCCCCAAAGGAGTTACTGGCATAACAGTTTCATGGGAATAAGGAGATGTTACTATGAAACGTAAAGTTGGAATAATGGGAGGAACGTTCGATCCGATTCACAACGGGCATCTGCTGCTGGGTGAAGAAGCCTATCGGCAGTTTGCGTTGGATGAGGTGGTTTTTATGCCGACAGGGATTCCTCCCCATAAAGCCGGAAAAAAGATTGCGGATGCCGCCGATCGAAAACGGATGGTTGAGCTGGCTGTGGCCAACACTGCGTATTTTTCCTGCTCGGATATGGAATTGATGCGCCATAGAACGACGTATACCGCAGAGACATTGACATTATTAAAAGAAAAGAATCCGGATACGGAATATTATTATATTGTGGGTGCAGATTCATTGGATCAGATGGATGGGTGGTATCATCCGGAAATTATTTTTCAAAAGGCTGTTATATTGGCAGCTATGCGTCAGACACAGACGGCTGAAGAGTTTGAAAATGCAAAAAAAATGCTGGAAACAAAATATCATGCATCAATACAATTGCTTCGGTGTCCGCTGATGCCAATGTCATCCAGTCAGATTCGGGCTCATATCCAGAGAGGAATTTCGGTAGAGAAATATCTTCCGCAGTTTGTATGGGAATATATTAAGGAAAAAAAATTATATTATAATTGAGAGATCTTAAAAGAAATATTCGAAAAGGTCTGATCAGTTATTTCTGGAAGATGGAGAGAAGGAGCCTGAGAGTTATGGTAATGAAGGGAAATGTGACGACCATTCGAAAATGTTTGAAAAAGAAAATGGATCCGTCTCGTTACGAACATACCGTAGGGGTAGCATATACGGCCATGTGCCTTGCCATGAAATATGGGGAAGATTTATATAAGGCAGAGTTGGCTGGTCTGCTGCATGATTGCGCGAAATGTTATACAAATGATGTGCAGCTGGCAAAATGTGAAAAATATAATATTAGCATAACAGAGGTGGAAAGAAAAAATCCGTCACTCATTCATGCGAAATTGGGGGCTTTTCTGGCTATGAATAAATATGGGGTTACCGACATGGATGTTATCAATGCCATATTGAACCATACGACAGGAAAACCGGCAATGACATTATTGGAGAAAATAGTGTTTGTAGCGGATTATATTGAGCCAAGGAGAAATAAGGTTCCAAATTTAAGTGAGATTCGCCGTTTGGCTTTTGAGGATTTGGATCGGGCTGTATGCGTGATTCTCAAATCTACATTGGAATATTTGGAAACAAAGGACGATGTGATTGATGAAATGACAGTTCGAACATATGAGTTTTATCAAAATGAGGGAAAGGAGGAAATAAGAAATGAGTCCATCGAAGGAAGCAGTAAAGTTGGCCTATGAGGCATTGGAAGATAAAAAAGGACAGAATATTGAAGTAATCGATATACAGGGAATATCGGTTATAGCAGACTATTTTATGATTTCCAGCGGAGACAGCGTTAATCAGGTACAGGCTATGGCTGATAATGTTCAAGAAGAATTGGGAAAAGCAGGATTCGAGTGCAGTTCTGTGGAAGGATATCAGACCGCAAACTGGATTCTTTTGGATTATGGCGATGTCATTATCCATATTTTCCATAAAGATTATCGGGATTTTTATGATTTGAAACGTATTTGGAGAGCTGGAAAATTTTTGACAAAAGAAGATTTAATGTAATGGAGAAAGAGGCTTCAAAAACAAATGGGATTTGAAGTCTCTTTTTGGTTATTTACGCGCAGACAACAAGCCATGTGGGAAGGCTCACATCCACATATGGCGACTGCCCGCGAATGTGAGAAACTCGTAAAGCATGTTTTTCATCGTTTACAGCTGTCATGTCAGAGGGACTTGTCTCTTGACTTTATTTATGGATTAGTATATTCTTAAACTAAAATCTCCCTGTGACAATTTTGTCATATGGAAACTGAATATGATATTAACCGGATGGGAGGCAGTTATGAAGGAACAGACAATTGTGTTAAATGTCATGGCAGGTATGGCTGGTGAGGTATTGGAACGCACTAGAGATTATACCATTCAAAAAGCGGATAACGGAAAAGTTTGTGCTGTATTTCAGAATTCATCTATGGAAGAGGCAGCAGTCAAAGTGACGTTGACAGGATTGAATCCTGGAGCTGTTTTTGAGATAACCATTGGCAGACAGGTTCAGTCTGTACAATTTAAAAAGGCTAACAGGGCAGGAATATTGGAAATGAAATGGATTATTCCTGAAAATTCTGTTTTGCAGGTTTGTGAAATAGAAACAGAAAAATGACAGATAACAAAGACAACGGAGTGTAAAGAGAATGAAAAGGGAAAAAATCTTAGAGGCGACAGGATGTTGCGTGACAGAAGAGATTCTGAAAAAGGAAAACAAAGTGTATATCACTGATTTCGGAGCGGCTTGTGGCAATGATCCTGTGACAAATACGAAAGCAATCAACGCAGCAATTGAAAAAGCTCATGAAATGGGAGGGGCAGAGGTAATTGTTCCGGCCGGAGACTTTCGTGTATATACCATACATTTGAAGAGTCATGTTAATTTATATTTGGAAAAAGATGCTGTACTTCATGCTGCGCGAACGGATATCCGTCATTCCTATGAAAGGCAGATAGGGGAAGGGGGAAATTATGAAGAACCGGAAATCAATTTGTATGCCGGGCTTCAGGATCATGGCCATACATATTTTGCCAATAGCCTGATCTATGGTGCAGATCTGGAAGATGTCATGATCCACGGTTCCGGATTAATTGATGGAAGTTATTTCAACGAGGAAACCGGATATCGGGAATACGTCCTGATGGGAGGTGACCCGGAAGAGGGAGAAAAAAGAAATGAAAAAGGACACAGGGGCGAATGGTTTGGTAATAAAGGAATCGCGCTTGTTCGTACCAAAAGAGTCGTTTTAAAGGATTTTTCTTTGGTTATCGGCGGTCATTTTGCCATTATTGCAGAGGGTGTGACGGATATGCTGGCAGACAATCTCTGTATTGATACGACGCGGGATGCCTTTGATGTAGACTGTTGCCAGAATGTGACGGTGCGCTCCTGTGTGATGAATTCATTGACGGATGACGGATTGGTAGTGAAAGCATCTTATGGTGCCGGAATATTTATGCCGTCAAAAAATATCCTGGTGGAGGATTGCGTAGTAAGTGGTTATGATGCCGGTTCCGTTCTGGCCGGGGTATATAGCCGGGATAAGCTGATTGCGACAGATCGCTGCGGCCCTACCGGACGTGTTAAATTGGGAACAGAGTCCACCTGTGGATATGATCAGGTGACAGTGAGAAGAGTCCGTTTTAAACGATCCAGGGGATTTGCATTGGAAGCAGTGGATTGTTCTGACTTGACCAATATTATTTTTGAAGATTGTACTATGGATAATGTGAGCAGTTCGCCGATTTATATTCGTGCAGGCGAACGCGGTAGATTTCCTGTGACAGGAGTATCGAAAGAGGAAACCATTCAGCCGGAAAATAATGTCCGTATGGATAATAAAGGATGGGTTCTTCCTGATTTGGAAACCTATACATCCTATCCGGTACAGCGTTATCTTCCTTCCTATAATAAGACAAAGAAAGTGACAGTGGACGGTTACAGTGAATTTTCTATCGTAGACGAAGAAAATCCAGCCAAAATAAATCCGGTAAATTTGCAGGCGGAAGGACTGGATGAAATCAAACGGAATCAGTTATCTCTGCAAGATGGAAATCCGCTTAAATTTGCCAATGCAGTGGGATGTCGGAATATGCCAAAAGTAGCAAATATCCGCATTGAAAATGTAAAAATTACAAATGCTGATCCCAGATACCCTATTTTGATTATGGGACTTGATGACAGTAAAGTAGAAAATGTTTATTTGAAAAATATTGATGTAACGTTTCGCGGCGGTATGAAAATGGAACATGCAGTAGAGCAGCGTCAGTTGAATACGAACTGGGCATATACGCAATACGAGACAAAACGTTCTATTCAGTCATTGCCATGGCTGGTTAACACGTTCTTCTTAAAGGAAGAAGGTCTTTTGCCGCGGGTGGATTGGGATGAGACAACGAAAAGCTGGAAAGATAATCCTTATAATGTGCCGGAAATGCCGGGAGTGTATCCGGAGCCAAGTAATTGGGGAATTCTTCCCGCCTATGGTGTCTATGCCCGCCACGTAGAGGGATTGACAATGGAACAGGTATCCATTCATTATATGGTAGAAGACGAACGTCACCCCATAGTTTTGGATGATGCCAGAAGAGTGACTATTTCCGATGGATGTACCTGTGATCATATGGACGGGGTGGAAGAAGTAGCTGCCGTTACGGATTATTTCAGACGTGCAACGAATATGGAATATATTCCAAATGAGCCTTATCATACTACCACAGTGGAGGAATTAACGATACCGGGCAGCTGGAAGATAAAAAAAGTTCAGATTCACGTTCCTGCTCCAGGGACACCAAGAGATGAATTATATGGATATCCTACTGTGCCGATACCGGAAAACGGATATCATTTTAAGACCGATACCAATGATTATCCATTGCCGCCAACGGTCCATCGTCCATTTTTGTCTTTTGTTCTGAATAGTGAGGAAAAAGAAAAAACAGGAAAAATTTGTATTAACAGACCGGATCTCAGTAAAGAATATGGACAGATGGTTATAAAAGGTAAGGTCGGAAAACCGATGGTTCTTTATGTAAAAGCCAGAAATCCATACAGTGAAACGGAAAAAGAACAGGCGGATTCTAAGATTTATAATGAAACCGTGGCAAAAATGGATCATACGGTATTGGGAAAGGAAAAAGCGCTGGATGTATGGGCAAAGGAATTGCCGGATGGAGCTGTTTTCGATACCGATTCTATGACTGTCAGCTGGACACCGGAAAAATGTGGTGAATTTGTATTCCGATTTGGTCTAAATGATGGTATATTGGAAGAAGAGGGAGCCGTGACAATACACGTAAAAGCATAGCAAAAAGAAAGTAAATCTGATTGTTATGAAAGGGGGAAATATAATGATAATGGGTTATGAAAACTTTATGAGACGTTATACGGGAGATATGCCTTTTGGACTGGAAATTGCTGTATATATCATCATAGCTGTTTTGGTTATTTGGTTTATTTATTTGATGATAAAGAAAAACAGATATCGTACCTTAACGGTGGAAGGGAAGATCAATAAGAAGACAGATTTGGAAGATAATAGGGGAAAAATCATATATGAAATTCTTATTGTGTGTGCCAATGGTGAGTCACAGCGATATGCGACCGATCGAAAAATTTATGAATCGGTTAAAGAAGGCGATTTGATCCGTGCTGTTGTTCGTAATGAACAGATCATTCGAGTAGAATCAGTGGGAAATATGTGAAAAAAGAGGAATAGATATGGGTGAACGGTTGACCAGACATGACGTGGAAAAAATCCAGGAAGAAATTGATTATCGTAAGCTGGTGGTCAGAAAAGATGCGATTGAAGCAGTAAAAGAAGCAAGGGCGCAGGGTGATTTGAGCGAAAATTTTGAATATTATGCTGCTAAAAAAGACAAGAGGCAAAACGACAGTCGAATCAATTATCTGGAGCGCATGCTGAAAAATGCAAGTATTATTTCTGATGAGTCCAAGGAAGATGAGGTTGGAATAAATAATACGGTAGAATTGTACTTTGAAGATGATGACGAAACTCAGCAGGTTAAGCTGGTTACTTCTATCAGAGGGAATTCGTTGGAAGGGAAAATCAGTACAGAATCTCCATTGGGAAAAGCTATTCTGGGACATAAAGTAGGGGATCGTGTGTATATTAAGGTAAATGAACAGTATGGATATTATGTAGAAATCCGTAAACTGGATAAAACAACGGATGACAGCAGCGATAAAATTCGCAGCTACTGACAGAATTTCATAACGGATAGGAATAAAGTTATGGCAGAAAACAGCAGAAAAGGAAGGACTAGGAGGAAAAAATATGAGAAGTGATTCTTGGATAATGCGTATCTGGAAGCTATTTTATCCGCTGCTCATACATCTTTCCGTTAGTGTCTTGGGATCGCTCATTTTTTCTACAGTGATTTTGGCGCTGGGAAACGGAAATCAGGAAGAAACCATGAATCTGGCCATGAAATATAATTTCATCGTTACCTTTGTGTTAGACGGTGTGATATTGTTCATATTGTTGTATTTCTTTAAAAAGGACAGTCGTCGTCTTATTTCGGTAAAAATGAAAATTACTCCTATTCATTGGCTTGTGATTATTATTTGCGGGGTTAGTGCATGTTTGGCGGTAAATTACCTGATATCGCTTTCCGGATTGATCCAAATATTCTATGAACAGTATGAAGAAATCAGCAATTTACTTTATTATGGGAATATTTGGCAAGAAGTGATTTTAATGGCCATAGCAGCCCCGGCCTTGGAAGAAGTTTTGTTTCGCGGTTTAATTTATAAAAGACTTCGTACGTATTGCACGTATCCGGTTGCATTGGTAATATCTGCTTTGTTATTTGGTGTGTATCATGGAAATGTGGTACAGGGAGTATATGCCTTTTTGCTTGGTATGGTTATGGCTTTTCTCTATGAAAGATTTCGTACGATTTGGGCTCCGATTTTGTTCCATGCATCAGCTAATTTGATTTCTGTTATTATTACAGAGGTTCCGTCTATATCAAACTTTTTTGATTCCAATGCGTTTATTGTCATGATTGTTTCAATTCTGATTGCATTGGGTACAATTTATCTTATTCAATATAATCTGAGACCGAAGGAGGAGTTACCGTGAAACTATTGACTGTTGCCATACCCTGCTATAATTCGCAGGATTATATGGAAAAATGTGTCATGAGCCTTTTACCGGGAGGTGATGAAGTAGAGATCATTATTGTGGATGATGGATCAAAAGACAATACCGCTGAGATAGCGGATCGATTGGCAGAAACCTATCCATCTATTGTACGGGCGATTCATCAGGAGAATGGAGGCCATGGACAGGCTGTAAATACTGGGCTTGCCCATGCGACGGGAAAATTTTTTAAAGTAGTGGACAGTGATGACTGGGTAAATGCAGCAGCATATGAAAAAATATTAAATCTTCTTCGGAGCGTGGTGGAGGAAGAACGGGATTTGGATATGCTGATTTCCAATTTTGTATATGAAAAGCAGGGAGCAAAACGAAAAAAGATCATGCATTATCATCATTCACTTCCTGTAAATACATTTTTTTCCTGGGACGATGTACATGCATTGAAACCGAACCAGTACATTTTGATGCATTCCGTAATTTATCGTACCAATTTGTTGAAGGAATGTGGTATGCAGCTACCCAAACATACTTTTTATGTAGATAATATTTATGTGTATTATCCTCTTCCCCATGTGAAAACGATGTATTATCTGGACGTGAATTTTTATCGTTATTATATAGGAAGAGAAGATCAGTCGGTCAATGAAAAAGTAATGATTTCCAGATTGGACCAGCAGGTACGGGTGAATAAAATTATGTATGATTCCTATGATCTGTCTTTGATTTCCAATAAAAGGCTGCAGAGTTACATGTATCATTATCTGGAAATTATATGTGTCATTTCCACTGTCCTTATGGTGCGGGAAGGATCAAAAGAAAAACTGAAAATGAAAAAGGAACTGTGGCAGTATATGAAACGTTCCAATTCTAAAATGTACAGACAATTAAGATATGGAAAATTTTTAGGAATATTGAGTAATGCACCGGGATGGTTGGGGCGCAGAACTTTAATGGTGGGTTATCAAATGTGTCAAAAGTTTTTCGGATTTAATTAAATGAAATAGCAGGGGTATTGAATGCCCCTGCTTTGTTGTTAGGATTCCTTGATAAAATCAGATGAAAGAGAAGCTGTGTTTTCTTTCGTGGGATGATACAAATATGCCGGTATTTTTTCAAATATACGGACAACCGGTTTAAAGTAATATAGAATGTAGACGAAAACAATGGCCATGATAATACCACCTATACCGTCGATGACAGAATGCTGTTTTAAGAATACTGTGGCGAGGCAAATCAGGATGGTTAAGACGAGACCCCCCAGTTTTATAGAACGGGATAATTTCCTGTTATGCATGATTGCATATTGTGCTGCGACAGCATTATATACATGAATACTCGGAAATATATTTGTCGGGGTGTCCGATCTGTAGATGGAAGCTACCAGGGCGGTAAAGATGTTTTTATCCGGATCAATGTCTGGTCTGAGATTTTGTCCATTGGGAAACAGAACACTGACAATAACAAATAAAGTCATGCCGATTGCGAGCAGGAAGAAATATTGATAATATTCCCGTTTGTTGGTTAAGCCAAGATAAAGGAGTACGGCTACAAAAAAGAGAAACCATAAAAGGTAAGGTATGATGAAGTATTCGACAAAAGGAATTTTATCGTCAAGGGAACAATGAATAACTGTATAGTCATCGGTAATGTAATATTCAATGAAAAAAAAGCCCGCAAGATAGACCAAAAAGTATAATGAAGATAAAAAATGCCTGTAATGTTTTAATATCTGGCTCATGTTATCATACCTTTCTGAAATAGTAATTATATTTTTGACATAGTTTAAAAAAAGAACCTCCATCCGAAGATGGAGGTCATGAGATAGCGGAAGGGAGATTTGAACTCTCGACACTACGGGTATGAACCGTATGCTCTAGCCAACTGAGCTATTCCGCCATGATTAAAAATTATGGGGCCTATAGGGCTCGAACCTATGACCCTCTGCTTGTAAGGCAGATGCTCTCCCAGCTGAGCTAAGACCCCATAAACGATTACGTTCTTAAGATATCATAAAATGAAACGCATGTCAATTGTTTTTTTAAAAAAAATGTAACACTTGACTGTGAAATCGGAAGGGAATATGATAATTTCATACATATTGGCAGCAGATTGGCGAACGGCTGCGAATAAAAGAACAGAAAGAACAGAGGAATATAACGATGCTAGATTTTATTATCAATCCTAAATCACGGTCAGGGGCAGCAAATGGTATCTGGGAAAAAACGAAAAAATTGTTGGATCAGCATGAAGTCAGATATGATATTCATAAAACAGAATATGCGGGACATGCTGTGAAAATAGCGGGAGAATTGACAGCAGGTCAGATGAACAGAACATTAGTGGTAGTCGGCGGGGATGGCACTTTGAATGAGGTTTTAAATGGAATTGACTGGAAGTGTAATGTTATATTGGGGTACCTTCCAACTGGATCTGGAAATGATTTTGCCAGAAGTATGGGAATCACTTATGATACAGAACATAATCTGGAACAGGCAGTAAAAAAAATCATTCATCCGTCCCGCTTTCGAATTCTTGATTATGGAGAGGTAAAAACAGATGAAAAAGAAAGCCGACGTTTTTTAGTGAGCAGCGGAATCGGATTTGACGCTGCCGTCTGCCATAATCTGCTTCACTCCGTAGCAAAGAAGATTCTAAATAAAGTACACCTGACTAAATTGTGCTATATTGTTATTGGACTAAAACAGTTGATTTTGACGAAGCCGGTAGGTGGAACGTTAAAATTGGATGATGGAAGAAACATTAATCTGAATAAGGTGGCTTTTGTATCAGCACATGTACACCCCTATGAAGGGGGAGGATTTTGTTTCGCACCAAAAGCCGATTTTGAAGACGGAAAACTTGATCTTTGCGTTGTGGCAGATACCGGACGGATTCATATGATTCCCGTTCTTTTAGCAGCTCTTTTTGGAAAACATACACATATGGCGGGGGTTAACATTTATCGTTGTCGAAATGCAGAGATTTGCCTGAAGGAAAAGAAACCGGTACATGCAGATGGAGAATCCTGCGGAATACATAAGAAAATAAATGTATCTTGTATTTCAAGAAAAGTAAAGGTTATTATTTAAATAAAAAACGGAAATAAGAAATAGAAATAAGAAATCGTTTTCCGGCATTTACACATAATGCAGGAATATGTTAAAATGTGCGTATCATGAGAAAAACAGGAAAGGGTGTGTTCAATTATGAGAATAGGAATGGGATATGATGTTCACAGACTGGTAGAGGGAAGAGATTTGATACTGGGCGGAGTCAAGATTCCGTATGAAAAGGGATTGTTGGGACATTCCGACGCCGATGTGATTGTACATGCTATTATGGATGCGCTTTTGGGGGCGGCTGCCTTAGGTGATATCGGGAAACATTTTCCGGATACAGATCCGGCTTATAAAGGAATATCCAGTATAAAACTGTTGGAATGTGTTCAGAAATTGCTGGAAGAAAATTTGTTTATTATTGAAAATATTGATGCCACGATTATTGCTCAAAAACCGAAGATGGCACCATATCGGGAAGAAATGATGGAAAATGTGGCAAAAGCATTGAAAATAGAAAGAAATCAGATTAACATTAAGGCAACGACGGAAGAAGGTCTTGGGTTTACCGGAGCCGGAGAAGGAATTTCGGCACAGGCTATCTGTCTTTTGACGACAGTTGCTGACTTCCCATCGGCAGATGTGACAAATATGGGGGCAGGATGCTGTCAAGGGTGCAAAATGAAACAAGGGGAAACAGAGGAAGTTTAGGATACGTGCCTTTTTTGCCGGTCTGTGTGTATATTTGCAGAAAAGACTTGACAAAATAGGTATGTGTGAATAACATATAGTGTAAGTAAACAATAAAGGCTGAGAACGGAAGAGTAATTTTAATAACCGGTAACAGAGAGGAATTGTCAGCGGCTGGAAGCAATTCTTACAGGTTATAAAATGAAGTGCATCCGGGAGCTGGCGGAATGAGACAGATATTTTGTTTAGTTTTGCACGTATTTCCACGTTACGGAAAAGAGCGGGGATTCATATCCCAATTAGAGTGGAACCGCGGAGTAAATTCGTCTCTTAGTGAATGTATCAATTCATTAAGAGATTTTTTGTTTTCAATATCAGGAGGTGGAGGGATGGGATTTATACGATATGTGAAGGAAGAAATTAAAGTGATCAGAGAACGGGATCCGGCGATTAAATCCAATAGTGAGGTTTTTCTATATCCGTCATTTCGGGCTATTATGTGGTATCGTCTGGCTCATCGTTTGTATCAGAAAAAGCATTTTTTCTGGGCCAGATGGATTTCACAGCGGACTGCCAGAAAAACGGGAATTGAGATCCATCCGGGAGCGGTAATTGGAAAAGGGTTATTTATCGATCATGGGCACGGAGTGGTCATCGGCGAGACATGTGTCATCGGAAATAATGTAACCTTGTATCAGGGAGTTACATTGGGGGGAACAGGTAAAGAAAGCGGAAAACGCCATCCCACTATCGGAAATAATGTAATGATCAGCGCTGGTGCAAAGGTTTTAGGCTCCTTTCAGGTAGGTGATAATTCTAAGATAGGGGCGGGATCCGTGGTGATATCACCTGTCCCGGCGGGATCCACTGTTGTGGGGGTACCGGGAAGGGTGGTACGGCGAGAAAATAAAAAAGTACCTCAAATGGATTTGGATCAAGTTCATCTTCCGGATCCGATTTCTTCAGACATCAGTCATTTGCAGGAAGAAAATATGTGTCTGCAAAAAGCCATACGTGTGCTCCAGGAATGCATGGAGAGTGGCGCCTGTCGTTATTCATCACAAAAAGAGAATACCGAAAAAGTAGATAACGTTAATAATGAAAAATAGAATAATAAGGAGAAAAGTAGATTGATGAAGATTTATAACACACTGAGCAGAAAAAAAGAAGAGTTTACACCAATTGAGCCCAATAAGGTCAGAATGTATGTATGTGGCCCAACGGTTTACAATTATATTCATATTGGTAATGCACGTCCCATGATTGTTTTTGATACAGTTAGACGTTATATGGAACATAAAGGATATGAAGTAAACTATGTATCCAACTTTACGGATGTGGATGATAAGATTATAAAAAAAGCCAATGAAGAAGGTGTAACAGCTGATGAAATTGCAAAGCGTTATATTCTGGAATGTAAAAAAGATATGGAAGGGCTGAATGTAAAACCGGCTACCAAACATCCGTTGGCTACCGAAGAGATTGACGGAATGATTACCATGATCGCAGAACTGATTGAAAAAGGGTATGCGTATGAAAAAAATGGTACGGTATATTTCCGCACAAGAAGTTTTCACGATTATGGAAAGCTTTCTCACAAGAATTTGGATGATTTGCAGTCTGGGAATAGAAGTCTTTTGGTCAGCGGTGAAGATGAAAAAGAGGATTCTCTGGACTTCGTATTATGGAAACCTAAGAAAGAGGGAGAACCGTCCTGGCCATCTCCATGGAGTGACGGACGTCCCGGATGGCATATTGAGTG
This sequence comes from Lachnospiraceae bacterium, assembly GCA_026169045.1. Classification (GTDB taxonomy): domain Bacteria; phylum Bacillota; class Clostridia; order Lachnospirales; family Lachnospiraceae; genus Fimimorpha. The sequence goes on from JAPFDH010000007.1 coordinate 94,596, forward strand.
TTCTGTAATGTCTAAGAAATATTTAGGAGATCAGATTGATATTCATGCCGGTGGGGAAGATTTGGTATTTCCGCATCATGAAAATGAAATTGCCCAGAGTGAGGCTGCCAATGGAAAAGAATTTGCTCACTATTGGATGCACAATGCTTTTTTAAATATTGATAATAAGAAAATGTCAAAATCTCTGGGAAATTTTTTCACTGTGCGGGATATTGAAGAAAAATATGATCTGCAGGTTCTCCGCTTCTTTATGTTGAGTGCCCATTACCGCAGTCCATTGAATTTCAGTGCTGATCTCATGACAGCGGCTAAAAATGGTTTGGAACGAATTCATACAGCTGTGTCCCGTCTCAACAATCTTAGTAGCCAGGCTCAGGGGGATTGGAGAGAAGAAGAAAAGGAAAGCATTCAGCGTCCTCTCCGTGCTTTGGCAGATAAGTTTGACGAAGCTATGGATGATGATTTTAACACAGCAGATGCAATTTCCGTGATCTTTGAAATGGTGAAGTTAGCAAATACTGCCGTGACGGAAACAAGTAGTAAAGCAGCGGTGGAAGAAGTAAAGGAACAAATTAAATCTCTTTGTGATATCATGGGAATCCATGGAGAAGTGAAGGAAGAACTTTTGGATTCTGAAATTGAGGCTTTGATTGAAGAACGAACAGCGGCAAGAAAGGCAAAGAATTTTGCCCGTGCCGATGAAATTCGAAATGAATTGCTGGAAAAGGGAATTATATTAGAGGATACCAGACAAGGAGTTACATGGAAGCGGGCATAATTGGACTGAAATTTGAGGGGATAATGGAATGAAGGAAAACTTTACGGAACAAATTCAGAGACAATTTCAACTTTCGGAAGAAATAAATGCTGATGTGTATTCTCCTTTGACGTTGGCGTTTCTTGGAGATAATGTATATGAACTGGTGAACCGTACCGTATTGGTCAGCAAAGCAAATGCTCCTGTAAATAAATTAAATAAAAAAAGCAGCAGCTTGGCGAAAGCTGCTGCTCAGGCAGAAATGGCACGTCTTTTAATGGAGGATTTGACAGATGAAGAAAAGGCGGTATTTAAAAGAGGAAGAAATGCCAAATCTTATACCATGGCGAAAAATGCTACTATGCACGATTACCGGCATGCCACAGGATGGGAAGCTTTGATCGGGTATCTTTATTTGCAGGGAAAATATGAACGTTTGGTTTTTTTGATTTGTGAAGGTCAGAAACGTCTTACAAAAGAAGAAAAAGTATGAGTAACGAACAGGAGGAAATGGTATAGGAAATGAGATATGAAGAGTTGACAATAGAAGGAAGAAATGCAGTATTGGAGGCATTTCGCTCCGGAAAAACGATAGATAAATTGTTTGTACTGGATGGATGCCAAGATGGCCCTGTGAGAACAATTATAAGAGAAGCAAAAAAACAGGGTACGATTCTTCAGTTTGTATCAAAGGAACGTCTGAATCAGCTTTCTGAAACCGGTCATCATCAGGGTGTCATTGCTTATGCTGCTGCTTATGAATATGCAGATGTGGAGGATATTTTAAAACGTGCCGAGGAGAAGAAGGAAGCCCCGTTCCTATTTATTTTAGATGGGATTGAGGATCCTCATAATCTTGGAGCAATCATTCGTACGGCAAATTTAGCCGGAGCACATGGCGTTATTATTCCGAAAAGAAGAGCTGTGGGATTGACTGCTACTGTTGCGAAAGCTTCTGCTGGAGCTTTAAACTATACGCCAGTGGCAAAGGTAACCAATATCGGGACTGTTATTGACGAACTGAAAGAGAAAGGCATGTGGTTTGTCTGTGCCGATATGGGTGGAGAAAGTATGTATCAGTTGAATTTGACGGGATCGATTGGTCTGGTTATAGGAAATGAAGGAGAAGGTGTCAGTCGCCTTGTAAAGGAAAAATGTGATATGATTGCTTCCATACCAATGAAAGGGGATATTGATTCTCTAAATGCCTCTGTGGCATGCGGGGTTTTGGCATATGAAATCGTGCGTCAAAGAATTGTAAAAGGATAAAACAAACGGGATCCTATGAATTATGCTGTCATAAAACAATAGAATGTATGGTTGAAAATGTTTTGTGACAGCATCATAGGAGAAACGAAAAAAATATAAAAAATATGTTGACAAAAGGAAAAGATTATAGTAATATATAACACGTTGACAGCAAGCTGATTGCTGAAACAAGCTGGCATGGCACAGTAGGTAGCGCACCTCATTGGTAGTGAGGAGGTCACGGGTTCGATTCCCGTTGCTAGCTTTGAGTGAGTACCGCAGAGGCGGTACTTTTTTTTATTTATGCGCAGACAACGAGCCGTGTACGGATGCCTGTATACGCATACGGCGACTGTCCGTGAACGTGAGAAACTCGCAAAGCGTGTTTCTCATCGTTATATCAATTATGTTTTGGTAAGGGTCTGTGTTCCTTTATAGGCGCAGACCCTTAATATCTTTGATCCGGGAAAGGATCATGTTACAGCTGGAACTGATGATTCCTGGCAGTGGATCAATGACCCGAAGAAGAAGTTCTTCCATTTCTTCTCCGGAGGAGGCTACGGCATGCACATGAAGTTTGTTTTTACCGGTTACCCGATAGATCTGTGTAATGATATCATTGTCACTTAATATTTTTATTACTTTATTGAAAGATTCCGGTGTGGTCTCGATTTCAAAATAGCAAGAGACTGCGCCACCTATTTTTTGTGGATTGATAATTGTTGTATACTCTTCAATAATTCCCCGTTTTTCCAGGGCACGGATGCGTGCTTTAACAGCAACACGGGAAATCCCTATCTTGTCACCGATTTCAGAGTAAGACATGCGGGCATTTTCTATGAGAAGCTGTACGATTTTTTGATCCAAATCATCCAAACCATTTAAAAACATAAATACCTCCTCGTTTCAAACGATTTTATATAACGGAAATGCGGATATTTCTTTGACCCTTGTATAACCATTTTATTCATATTAGGTAACTATTCAGAGCCCATTCGCAAAAGCACCTCTTTGAGGCTAAGCTTTTGCGAATGTATGGCTTCTCGCCATATAGATTTATAAAAACAGACTTTATCAGGCAAGCCTGAACCGTCTGTTTCTTATAAATCTGCATGGCTCTGAATAGTTACCATATTAGCAAAAAAGAAAGTGGTTGACAATGGTAAAATGTTGACGGATGGTTGGATTTCTTGTATAATTGGTTTCAAAACGTAATAAGTATATTACGAAAAGAAAGGAAATGGAAGATGAAGGGGGATTTGACAAAAGGATCGGTTATGCGTTCCATGCTCTGCTTTGCGGTTCCCATGATTTTAGGAAATTTGCTTCAGCAATGTTATAATATTGCGGATACGTTGATCGTAGGAAGATTTCTGGGAGCAAACGCGTTGGCGGCGGTGGGCTCTTCTTTCACATTGATGACATTTTTGACATCGATATTGCTGGGGCTATGCATGGGAAGCGGAACGTTGTTTTCCATACGATTCGGACAGGGGGATGAAGACGGATTAAAGGAAGGAATATTTGCATCATTCTTTTTGATTTTACTGATCACTTTTTTGATCAATGGTCTGGTATTTTTCTTTATTGATGAAATATTGTTTTATTTACAAGTACCGATGGATGTCTGGGAACTTATGCGGGAATATCTTCTCGTGATTTTTTGCGGTATTTTTGCAACATTTCTGTATAATTATTTTGCTTCACTGCTCCGGGCAGTGGGAAATTCCATGGTGCCACTGTTGTTTCTGGCTATATCAGCCGTTTTAAATATAGGCTTGGATTTGGCGTTTGTCATTGGCTGGAAAAGAGGTGTGGCCGGGGCGGCAGAAGCGACAGTAATATCACAATATGTTTCCGGAATAGGAATTGCATTGTATACATGGTTTCGATGCCCGCAGCTTCGTGTCAGACGGTATCATATGAAGCTTCGGCTGGCATGTGTAAAAGAAATTGCAAATTTTTCTATTTTAACATGTATACAGCAATCCGTGATGAATCTTGGAATTCTGATGGTTCAGGGGCTGGTAAACAGTTTTGGATCTGTGGTTATGGCAGCTTTTGCGGCAGCAGTAAAGATCGATGCCTTTGCATATATGCCGGTTCAGGATTTTGGAAATGCGTTTTCTACCTTTATTGCACAAAATTATGGGGCAAAAGAAGAAAAAAGAATACAGAAAGCTTTAAAAGGTGCTGTTTTAACTGCGTTTCTCTTTTGTGTGGTGATATCAGGAATTGTTTGTCTGTTTGCCCGTCCTCTGATGCTTCTTTTTGTAGATGCCGGTGAAACGGAAATTATCGCACAAGGGGTGGGTTATCTGCATATCGAAGGGGCCTTTTATTGCGGAATCGGATGCCTGTTTTTGTTGTATGGTCTGTATCGGGCTCTGGGGAAACCGGGAATGTCTGTCGTGCTTACGGTTTTTTCTCTGGGAACGCGGGTAGCTTTGGCATACATTCTTTCTTCCATACCGGAAATTGGTGTGGTGGGGATTTGGTGGTCTGTTCCCATTGGATGGTTTCTGGCTGACAGTGTGGGGATCATATATTATGGAATACGGAAAAAGAAATTATTGAGTTGGTAACGATGCGTATACAAGCATCCGCACATGGCTTGTTGTCTGCGCGCAAATATAAAAAATGCTATTGGTGGATCATCAACACCAATGGCATTTTTTTGTTTGAAAGATTTTCTGAAGAAAATCAGCGGTTTTATTTCAGAAGTTATTCAGAAATCATTCAGATTTATCGGTTATTCTTGAAATGGAAAAGGAGTACAAAATGTATGTGGAGGGAAAGGAAAGAAAATGAAAAAGAGAAAATGGATTTGGTTTCTTCTGGGTATGATAGTATTGGCAATATGTGGAATCGGAATAGTATTCCACCTGCGGCCGGATTGGAAATTTCGTGTGTCTGACGTGATGGGCAGTTGGTTTCGTTCGGTATCCATCGAACAGGTGGAGTATCAGGAGGAAGAATTAAAAAAAGTACCAGTTTCAGAAATGGAACGAAATGATACATTGCTGCTGATTAACGAGGAGCATCCGATGCCGGAAAATTATGAGCCGGATTTGGTCTTTTATAAAGATACGGATGTGCAAATGGTAGAAGCAGCGACAGAGGCATTTCATAACTTGGCTGAATATATAAAAAATAAAACAGGAGAAAAATTATATATCAGAGATAGTTATAGAAGCACAGAAGAACAGGAAGTAATCTATCAGGAACAGCCGGAAGTCGCTGCTATTCCGGGAAGTAGTGAACATGCGACGGGATTGGCTCTGGATGTGTATGTCGCTCAGTTTGCCGGTTATGGTTTTCTGAAATCGGAATCCGGTCAATTGGTGAATCGGGATTGTTGGAACTACGGATTTATTATCCGATATCCGCAGTTTCGGGAGGAGGATACGAAGATTCCTTATGAACCATGGCATATCCGCTATGTGGGAGTACCGCATGCAGAGATAATGATGAAAAATAATATGATTTTAGAAGAATATATAGAAAGTCTGGAAATTGGCAAATTTTATTCATCCTGCGGATATATTATTACACGGCAGACAGGCGATACGGTAAGTGTCCCAAATGATCTTCAAAATGTTACAGTATCTTCCGATAATATGGGAAATTGGATTGTAACAGGTAAATGGAAAGAAAAGTAACAGTTCAGCCATAGGTCTGACCGGTCGAAAAATTATGGGAGCCTAATTTTCTCGTCCGTTACAGCCCTATGGCTGAACTGTCACAAAGAAAATGAATAATGAAAAAGACCCTCTTGTATTTTGCCCGGAAGTATGGTATATTTTGTCTGGTTATATGACAAGACATATGTGAAAGGAAAAGACAAGAAGGGTTGGAATAATATGAAATTGTTGAAAAGTCTTTTGAAAAAAATCTTTATTGATGGATTAGCCGGAATGGCTACAGGATTGTTTACCACACTGATTGTAGGTACCATTTTGGCTCAGATCGGTTCTTTGATTCCGGGAAATATCGGAACCGGACTGACTGTGATGGGAAAAGTGGCTTCTGCTTTGACCGGTGCAGGCATTGGTGTGGGTGTTGCATATAAATTTAAAGAAAGTCCGATGGTAATTTTATCCGCGGCTACAGCCGGTATGGTAGGAGCTTTTGCCAGTAAAATTTTGGCCGGAAGTGTATATGTAGATGGCGTAATTCATTTTTCCGGTCCAGGAGAACCGTTGGGAGCTTTTCTTGCGGCCCTGGCGGCCATTGGTATAGGTCATTTGGTTTCCGGAAAAACATCATTGGATATATTGGTGACACCGATTTGTGGTATTGTGACGGGTTCGATAGCGGGACTTGTGGTAGGACCGCCGATCTCAGCTTTTATGGTATACCTTGGAAGTTTAATTGAATGGGGAACACAACAGGCGCCATTTCTGATGGGAATTATTGTGTCCGTTCTGATGGGAATGATTCTCACACTTCCCATCAGTTCTGCCGCTTTGGGAGTAATTTTAGGACTGAGCGGTATTTCAGCGGGAGCTGCGACGGTGGGCTGCTGTGTTAATATGGTTGGCTTTGCAGTGGCAAGTTACAGAGAAAACAAAGTAGGAGGATTATTTGCTCAGGGGCTTGGAACAAGTATGCTTCAGGTTCCCAATATTGTAAAAAAACCGGTGATTTGGATTCCTGTTATTTTGACCAGTGCTATTCTTGGACCGGTAGCTACCAGTGACTTTGTACATATGACAAACAATGCAACCGGTTCCGGTATGGGAACCGCAGGATTGGTGGGACAATTTACCACATATGCTACGATGGTAGGAGAGGGAGCCGAGCCACTTGTCGTTCTAATCAAAATGGGATTGCTTCATTTTATCCTTCCGGCTGTTCTGACTCTGATTTTTTCCGAATTTATGCGGAAAAAAGGATGGATTTCTTATGGCGATATGAAATTGGATATTTGAGAAAAGCAGGAAATATGAATAGAAAAAAGGGGCGCTGTTATGTGACGGCGCCCTGCTTTCATATAACGGATCTGATTAATTAGTACCGAGGTGTTATTCTTGATCTGTTTCTTCAGTTATGATAAAATGTAATAGTATGATTGTTTGGAATGATACAACAGGTAGTGGAACGGGGAATGCTTTGACTGATATTGATAATTTGGGTTGAATGAAAGGGGGAATGGTGCGTATGGATATTATTCGGAATTATATAGATACGATGTTTCAGGTATATCCCAAAACATCACAGACGGAACGCATGAAAAAAGATCTGATGGATATGGCGGAGAAAAAGTATCATGACTGTATTCGGGAGGGACATAATCAAAATGAGGCGATTGGCATAATTATAGCTGATCTTGAGAAGATGGAAGAGGAAGTAAAAAAGAATATTCCAAATGACGGAGAGGATCAATATAGTGATTCTTACAAGAAAAAGGATTCTGTACGGAATATTGGTTATCGGGAAGCGGTAGAATATATGCAGGATATGGAAAAGATAAGTACAAAGATAGGATTGGGAGTTTGGCTTTGTATTGCTTCTCCTGCCATTTTACTTTTCTTTCTGGATCTAAAGGAAAAAAATTCTATGCCAACAATGGTGGCAGTAGCGCTTGGTATTTCACTGATGACTGTTTGCGTTGCGGCAGGAATAGCATTATTTATTTATTCCGGTATCCGAATACAGCGCTATCATCTATGGAAAACAGAAATATTTCACTTGGATGTGTCTACGAAACAATATGTGGAAAATATGCGAGAGGCATTTCGTCCCACATATACCGCAAATCTGATTGCTGGTATTGTAATATGTATTATCAGTATTATTCCGATTGTGGCAGGGATGGCCTTGGATATGATTCTTTTTGGCATCGGCGTTTCAGCGGTTTTGTTGGGATTGGGCGTTTATTTTTTTATTTGCGCCGGAATGAGGCAATCTTGCTATCGTGTGATTCTTCAGGAAAAGGAATATACAGAAGAAAAAAAGAAAACGCCGTGGAGAAAATATGAGGACACATATTGGATTATGGTTACTGTGATTTACTTTCTGGTTAGTTTCTGGACAAGAAAATGGGGTATGACCTGGATTATATGGGTTTTGGCTGCCGGTATCAATAATATTATGAATGGAATCATGAAAAAATAAACGTAACTATTCAGAGCCAATTCGCAAAAGCGCCTCTATGAGGCTAGCCTTTTGCTCATGTGTCATGTATGAATAGGGATAAAGAATCCCTTTAAGTCCAATCTTGACGAATTGAAATTTTATGGTATGATTATAGATTGAAAGATTATATTTTAAGAAGAAAAGAAATGCGATAAACGGGAGGGAATATCATGTCAGACAAAGACATTTTGGCCGAAACTGAAGAAAAAGAGGCCGTATCTAAGAATTTTATTGAACAGATTATTGATAAAGATTTGGCGGAAGGAACATACGACCATATCCAGACCAGATTTCCTCCGGAACCAAATGGTTATCTCCATATTGGTCATGCTAAGTCCATACTTTTAAATTACGGCTTGGCACAGAAATATAACGGAAAATTCAACCTGCGTTTTGATGATACAAATCCGACAAAAGAAAAAACGGAATATGTGGAAGCGATTAAAGAAGATATTGCCTGGCTTGGTGCGGATTGGGAGGATCGGTTGTATTTCGCATCCGATTATTTTGAGCAGATGTATGAATATGCAGTATTTCTGATAAAAAAAGGAAAGGCTTTTGTCTGTGATTTGACTGCAGATGAGATCAGGGAATACCGTGGAACTTTGACAGAACCCGGAAAGGAAAGCCCTTACAGAAATCGTCCCGTGGAAGAAAGCGTATTGCTGTTTGAAGAGATGAAAAATGGTGTTTATAAAGATGGGGAGAAGGTACTGAGAGCTAAAATCGATATGGCCTCTCCAAATATTAATATGAGAGACCCGGTTATTTATCGTGTGGCTCATATGACTCATCATAATACCGGTGATAAGTGGTGCATTTATCCTATGTATGATTTCGCTCATCCGATTGAAGATGCCATCGAGCATATTACCCATTCCATTTGTACTCTGGAGTTTGAAGATCACAGACCGCTCTATGACTGGGTGGTTAAGGAATGTGAATTTAAAATGCCGCCAAAGCAGATTGAATTTGCGAAACTTTACTTAACAAATGTGGTTACGGGAAAGAGATATATCAAAAAATTGGTAGAGGACGGAATCGTAGACGGATGGGATGATCCAAGACTGGTGACAATCAGTGCACTTCGCCGCCGTGGTTATACGCCGGAATCATTGAAAAAATTTGTTGAGCTCTGCGGTGTTTCAAAAGCGAACTCTTCTGTGGATTATGCGATGCTGGAGTACTGTATCCGCGAAGATTTAAAATTAAAGCGTCCCCGCGTTATGGCAATTTTGGATCCTATTAAGTTAATTATTGATAATTATCCGGAAGATCAGATTGAATATTTGACAGCAGATAATAATCTGGAAAATCCGGAACTGGGAACCAGACAGCTGCCATTTGGAAGAGAACTTTATATCGAACGGGAAGACTTTATGGAAGAGCCGGTAAAGAAATATTTCCGTCTTTTCCCGGGAAATGAAGTGCGTTTAATGAACGCTTATTTCGTGAAATGCACAGGATGCGTAAAGGATGAAAATGGCAATGTGATAGAAGTACATGCCACATATGATCCGGAGACAAAGAGTGGAAGCGGATTTACGGGAAGAAAAGTAAAAGGAACGATTCATTGGGTTGCTGCAAAGACAGCTATTCAGACAGAAGTCCGTTTATATGAAAACATTGTAGATGAGGAAAAGGGAAAATTAAGCGAAGATGGTTCACTGAACTTAAATCCAAATTCCCTCCGGATTTTGAAAAATTGTTATATGGAACCGTCGTTAAAAGATGCAAAGGCATTTGACAGTTTCCAATTTGTCAGAAACGGATTCTTCTGTGTTGACTGTAAAGATTCCAAAGAAGGTGAACCGGTATTTAATCGTATCGTTTCATTAAAGAGTAGTTTTAAAATTAACAAGTAATAGCCCTTGGGGGTGCCGCTTGGGCGGCATCCCTTATTGTTTACGTGCAGACAACGAGCCGTGTGCGGATGCTGGCATACGCATACGGCGACTGTCCGCGAAGGTGAGAAACTCACAAAGCGTGTGTCTCATCGTTGTTTTAAGCGTTTGGAGTGGTGTGGCATCCATAAACGTTTTTGTCTGACGCCACACAGAAATGAGGAAAAGATGAAAGAAAAATTATATACGATTCCGGTTAATGATGCTTTCTCACAGGATTGTGAATGTCCCATTTGCGTAATGAGAAAGACATTGGAAGATAATGCGATTGAATATACCATGGGTCCCAGTTATATGGAGGATGATGTCCGTATGGAGACGGACCGTTTGGGATTTTGCCGTATACATATGATGGCACTCAGCAAACAAAAAAATAAATTGGGTCTGGCTTTGATTTTGAAAACACATATGGATCGGACAATGAAAGAAATAAAAGGGTTATCTGCCAAACCGGTGAAAACGGGCGGCCTTTTTAAAAAAGTAACAGAGAATCCGGTGGCAGATTATATTGAACAATTGAATCACAGTTGTTTTATCTGTGAAAGAATAAATAATACATTTAATCGATATATCACAACGGTACTGCATTTATGGAAACACGATCCGGCGTTTAAAGAAACAGTGAAAAAAGGAAAAGGATTTTGTACCGAACATTTTGGCGTTCTTTTGAGGGAAGCGCAAAAAAGCCTGAATCCTTCCGAATATGCGGAGTTTGTTTCTGTTACCACTAAATTATATTTGGAAAATATGCAGCGGGTGACCGATGATGTGGAATGGTTTACCGATAAGTTTGATTACCGTTATGCGGATGCGCCTTGGAAAAATTCGAAAGATGCCATCCCCCGTGCAATTATCAAGACAAACGGAATTATAGAAGAGGAAGAAAAGAAATGACTATAGCGACTTGATAGGACAAAAGAAAGAGGTGAGTAAGGATGGTGGCAGTTCTGCTTTCCCCTTTATATCTTTTATTTATTTTATACCTTTTACGTTGGATCTTTCGCTGGTTTTCGGCAGTCTCTTTTGTTTTTTCTAAAAAATGGTTTCAAATACCGTTTGCTTTTTTCTATCTGATTTTAGCTGGTTCATTATTGTTGGGATTTTTCATTAGGCAAGATCCTTGGCATTGGATATTTAAGAATATCGGTAACTATTGGCTGGGTGTTCTTTTATATATTGCATTGATCGTATTGATTTCCGATATTTTGCGTTTGATTTTCAAATATATTATTTTACGTAGGACAAATTGGATCAAGGCAGAACGTTATTCTGCCAGAAAAGTTTTTCTTGTATCAGGAGGAATGATTATCTGTCTGGTAATGGGAATCAGTATATATGGAGTTCTTCATGCATCGGATATCAAGAAAACCGTATATGATATTACGGTTGAAAAAGAGTGTGCTGCAGGGAATGAGCTGACGGTGGCTTTGGTGGCAGATCTCCATTTGGGGTATAATATAACCAACAACCATATGGAGCGGATGGTACAGATCATAAACGAAATGGAACCGGATCTGGTTTGCATCGCCGGAGATATTTTTGATAATGAGTACGATGCCATAAAAGATCCGGAAGAAATTATAATGACACTTCGAAAGATTCAAAGCCGTTATGGTGTATATGCTTGTTACGGAAATCATGATGTCAATGAAAAAATTCTGGCAGGTTTCACTTTTTCCGGAACAGATGAAAATTTGGATGATAAAAGAATGCGGGATTTTTTGGAGCGTTCTAATATTACACTTCTCTCAGATGAAACGGTTCTGATTGATGATGCGTTTTATTTGTGTGGAAGAAAAGATTATTCCCGTTCCGGCAGATTGGAAGATCCCCGTTTAACACCACAGCAGTTGACCGCATCCCTGGATCAGGAGAAACCTATTTTTATAATTGATCATCAGCCCAGAGAACTGGAAGAATTGGCAGAAGCCGGTGTGGATGTGGATTTATCAGGACATACCCATAATGGACAAATGTTTCCCGGAACCGTAGTGACAAAATTATTTTGGGAAAATTCATGGGGGATTATGAAGAAAAACCAGATGTATTCCGTGGTTACTTCAGGGGTAGGTGTATGGGGACCGGATATGCGTGTAGGTTCTGACAGTGAAGTGGTAGAAATCCGTATCCATTTTGACGAAAAATAACGGTATCAATAAAAAACGCTTGAAACCGGGGATTAATTCGCGTATAATCATTCTGTTATTGAGAAAACAAAATATTCCTGAATAAAAGGCATCATGGCCTTTTGGTTAGTTGGGAATGGGTATAGAAAATTAGAATTGAGGAAAGAAGTATGTTTCATCAGATTAATCTGGATCAAATTAATATCAATACCGTTCCTCCTCTGGAAGAACCGGAAAGACAATATTATTTTATGGCAAAAATGAGAGCGATTATTTCAGAAGAGCAGAAACGTCTGGGGCGTCCGCTTCGCGTATTTAATCTGGTGGTAGGATGCCAGATGAATGCGAAGGATTCGGAAAAGCTTCTGGGAATTTTGAAGGAAATCGGCTATGTTGAGACAGAGCAGGAAGAACAGGCAGATCTGGTCATTTATAATACCTGTACTGTCCGTGAAAATGCAAATCAGAAAGTATACGGCCGTTTGGGATATCTGAAACGATTAAAGCAGGCAAACCCATCTATGCAGATTGTTTTGTGTGGCTGTATGATGCAGGAGCCCAATGTAGTAACTACCATAAAAAAGAGTTATCGTTTTGTCGATATTGTGTTCGGAACTCATAATATTTTTAAATTAGCAGAACTTTTATATACGAGACGCGAATCCGGCAGTATGGTAATCGATATCTGGGAAGGAACGACCGACATTGTGGAAGATCTTCCGGCAGAACGTAAATATCCTTTTAAGTCGGGAGTAAATATTATGTTTGGGTGCAATAATTTTTGTACCTATTGTATTGTTCCGTATGTAAGGGGACGGGAAAGAAGCAGAGAACCGGAAGAAATTATAAAGGAAATCCGAGAATTGGTGGATGACGGCGTGGTGGAAGTAATGCTTCTTGGACAAAATGTGAATTCTTACGGAAAAACATTGCAATCCCCAATTTCATTTGCTGAGCTTCTGCGCCGTGTGGAACAGATAGAAGGGTTGAAACGGATTCGTTTTATGACATCCCATCCAAAGGATTTATCGGATGAGTTGATTGAAGTTATGCGTCAATCAAAGAAAATATGTCGGCATCTGCATTTGCCGCTTCAGTCAGGAAGCAGCCGTATTTTGGAAAAGATGAATCGTCGTTATACAAAAGAACAGTATTTGGAATTAGCAGAAAAAATCCGGACAGCGGTGCCGGATATTTCGCTGACGACGGATATTATTGTAGGATTCCCGGGAGAAACAGAAGAAGATTTCCAGGAAACTCTGGACGTAGTCAGAAAAGTACAATATGATAGTGCATTTACCTTCATTTATTCTAAAAGAACCGGTACTCCGGCGGCAGCTATGGAAGATCAGGTACCGGAAGACGTGGTGAAAGATCGTTTTAACCGTCTTTTAAGTGAAGTACAAGCCATATCCGCTAAGATGTCCAAAAGAGATACTGGAAAAGTAGTAGAAGTGCTGGTGGAAGGAAGAAACGAACACAAAGAAGGGTATTTGGATGGAAGAATGAGCAATAATAATTTGGTACATTTCAAAGGAGATCCTTCTCTGATTGGTTCGTTGATTTCTGTGCGGCTGGATGAATCCAAAGGATTCTACTACATGGGAACGGAGGTTTAAATTTGGGACAGTTATCACCAATGATGCAGCACTATTTAGAAACGAAAGAAGAATACAAAGACTGCATATTATTTTATCGTCTGGGCGATTTTTATGAAATGTTTTTTGATGATGCTAAGACGGTGTCGAGAGAATTGGAAATTACTCTGACAGGTAAAGACTGCGGATTGGAAGAAAGGGCGCCCATGTGTGGTGTCCCTTATCATTCTGTAGAAAATTATCTAAATAAACTGGTTCAGAAAGGATATAAAGTTGCGATTGCAGAACAGGTGGAAGATCCAAAAACAGCTAAGGGACTGGTAAAGCGTGAAGTTGTTCGTATCGTGACACCTGGTACTATTATCAATTCCAGTGCGCTGGATGAAACAAAAAATAATTATCTGATGGCGATTGTTTATTTGGATCGCACGTTTGGAGTTTCTTTTGTGGATGTTACAACGGGAGATTATTATGTGACGGAAGTATCCAATGAACAGGCATTGATTGATGAAATCTATAAATTTACGCCTTCCGAAGTAGTTTGTAACGATGCCTTTTTTGTCAGTGGGGCAGATTTGGAAGATTTAAAAACAAGATTACATTTTACATTGTCCTCTTTGGAAAATTGGTATTTCAGTGAAGACGGATGCCGAAAAATACTTTTGGATCATTTTCATATCCATTCTCTGGAAGGGCTTGGGCTCCAGGACTATGAGACAGGAGTTATTGCTGCCGGGGCACTGATGCAGTATTTGTATGAGACACAGAAAAGTGAAATGACCCATATTACGTCGATTCATCCGTATTCTACAGGGCGATATATGATTATTGATACTTCGACCAGAAGGAATTTGGAATTGACGGAAACTCTCCGTGAAAAGCAGAAAAAAGGAACGCTTTTGTGGGTATTTGATAAGACAAAAACGGCTATGGGCGCAAGATTACTTCGAACATATATTGAACAGCCATTAATTGATAAAGCCGCGATCACGAAGAGACAGGATGCCATTGAGGAACTCTGTGAACAATTTATCAGCAGAGAAGAATTACGAGAGTATTTGGGGCCGATCTATGACCTGGAACGTCTGATGGGAAGGATCAGTTATAATACAGCAAATCCCAGAGATTTAATTGCTTTCAAATCTTCTTTAGCTATGCTGCCGCATATTAAGCAGGTTTTGGCAGGTTTTTCCTGTGATCTTTTAAAAGGAATTTATGAAAATATGGATACGCTGGATGATCTGTTTCGTCTGATCGATGAAGCCATAATAGAGGAACCGCCAATTACCATACGGGAGGGTGGTATCATCAAAGAGGGATTTAATGATGATGTGGATCAATTCCGTAAATCGAAAACAGAGGGGAAAACATGGCTTTCGGATTTGGAGATCAGGGAGCGGGAGCGTACCGGCATTAAAACGTTAAAAATAAAATATAATAAAATTTTTGGATATTGTCTGGAAGTTACCAATAGTTTTAAGGATAAAGTTCCGGCTGAATATACAAGAAGACAGACATTGGCCAATGCGGAGCGTTATACAACACAGGAATTGAAAAATCTGGAAGATGTGATCATGGGAGCTGAAGATAAATTATATGCTCTGGAATATGAGCTGTTTTGTACGGTTCGCGATACGATAGCCGGAGAGGTTTTGCGTATCCAAAAATCGGCAAAAGCAGTGGCTCAGCTGGATGTTTTGGCGTCTTTGGCTGCTGTGGCGCAGAGAAACCAATATGTGCGACCTAAAATCAATGAAAAGGGAATTATTGACATAAAAAACGGCCGTCATCCCGTAGTGGAATTGATGATTCCCAACAATATGTTTGTGGCAAATGATTTATATCTGGATAATAATTCCAACCGGGTTGCGATTATTACAGGTCCCAACATGGCAGGAAAATCCACTTATATGCGTCAGGCTGCGCTGATTACACTGATGGCACAGATTGGAAGTTTTGTTCCGGCAGATAGTGCGAATATCGGAATTTGTGATCGGATCTTTACCCGGGTGGGCGCATCCGATGATTTGGCCAGCGGTCAGAGTACATTTATGGTGGAAATGACAGAGGTGGCCAATATTCTGAGAAATGCTACCAGACAAAGTCTGGTGGTTTTGGATGAAATTGGAAGAGGAACAAGTACATTTGACGGCATGAGTATTGCATGGGCAGTGGTGGAATATATTTCGGATACCAAACAGCTTGGCGCAAAGACTTTATTTGCTACCCATTATCATGAGCTGACCGAGTTGGAAGGAGCATTGACAGGGGTAAATAACTACTGTATTGCTGTAAAAGAACAGGGTGACGATATTGTATTTTTGAGAAAAATCATTAAAGGCGGAGCCGATAAGAGTTATGGAATTCAGGTGGCCAAATTAGCTGGGGTTCCTGAGCGGATTATCAGTCGCGCAAAAGAACTGGTTCAGGAATTGAGTGAAGCAGATATAGCGAATCGGGCGAAGGAAGTCGCTCAGTATGCGGCTGTTTCTTCCGGTACAAAGAGTCGTGTTCATAAGCTGGATGAAGTGGATGCCAATCAACTCACTTTATTTGACACAGTAAAAGATGATGATATTGTGAAAGAAATTACATCTCTTGAATTGGGAACGATGACTCCCATTGACGCGTTGAATACACTGTATCGAATGCAGGCAACATTGAAAAATAGAATTTAGGGTAACAGTTCAGCCATAGGGCTGTAGCGGGAGAGAAAATTATATTTGCATAATTTTTCGACCGGTCAGACCTATGAGCTGAGCACCTGTGAATGAGTAAAACAGTGGCGACAGCCACAATAAGCACGCAGTGCGGTTTTACGAATGGCGCGGGCTGAACTGTTACAATTTAGGAACATAAAAACCGGATGCATTTGTTGAATAGGACGAAAGGAAAAGAATATGGCAGAGATACAAGTTCTGGATCAAAATACAATCAATCAGATTGCTGCGGGCGAGGTTATTGAACGTCCTGCTTCCATTGTGAAGGAATTGCTGGAAAATGCCATTGATGCCGGTGCCACTGCAGTAACTGTGGAAATAAAAGAAGGGGGAATCTCATTTATCCGTATTACGGATAATGGATGCGGGATTCCAAAGGAACAGATTTCTTTGGCTTTTCAGCGTCATTCTACTAGTAAAATCAGGAATGCAGCAGATTTGGCTACGGTTCACAGTTTGGGATTTCGCGGTGAGGCTTTATCCAGTATTGCTTCCATTGCTCAGGTGGAATTAATCACAAAAGTACCTGAAGCGTTGACGGGAGTCAGTTACCGTATTGAAGGCGGAGAAGAAAAATCCATGGAAGATATTGGAGCGCCGGAGGGAACTACTTTCTTGATCAGAAATGTTTTTTTTAATACACCGGTGCGAAGAAAATTTTTAAAAACCCCGATGACAGAAGGAAGTTATATCAATGAGTTAGTGGAACGTATGGCTCTTTCTCATCCGGAAGTTTCCATTCGATACATCAGTAATGGTCAGAACAAATTATATACCATGGGAAATGGAAAAGTTAAAGATTTGATTTATACCATATTCGGCAGGGAAATGGCTTCCAATGTGATTCCGGTTTCCTTTCAAAAAGACGGAATATCTGTGGAAGGCTTTTTGGGAAAACCGGTGATTGCCCGGGGAAACCGGGGATTTGAAAACTATTTCATTAATGGACGTTATGTGCGCAGTTCATTGATTTATAAAGCAATTGAAATGGCATATAAACCATTTATGATGCAGCATCGCTATCCGTTCACCGTATTATATATGACATTGGATAGTGATGATGTGGATGTAAATGTTCACCCTGCAAAAATGGAACTGCGTTTTAAAAATGAAATAGTATTGTATGATGCTTTGGTACAGGGAATTACATCGGCTTTGGATGGAAAGGAGTTCATTCCTGAAGTAAGTCTGGAACAAGATAAAAAAGAAGAACGTTCGGTATTTAAAGCTCCGGAACCATTTGAAAAGAAAAGAATGGAAATGCAGCAGGATGAAAAAAAGCCGGTAGCAGAAAAAAAAGCGAATGTTCATTCGTTTGTTTTACGGGAAAAAGGAGACTACAGTGCTGAAATTCCTATCCGTAACCGTTTTAACCCCACAAATTCTGTCAGGGAAGAAACAGAAAAAAAAGAAAGCCATTTTTTACCGAAGGATCATGTGGAAACGACTGTTTCAAAACCGGCGGCAGTTGTGGTTGAGCCAGAGAAAAAATCGGAAAAGCCGATGCAAATGTCCTTATTTGAAGAAAAGCTGCTTTCAAAAGATTCCAGACCCCGTCATCGTTTAATAGGACAATTATTTGATACGTATTGGCTGATTCAGTTTGAAGATAAGTTGTTTATTATGGATCAGCATGCAGCTCATGAAAAGGTATTATATGAACATACCATGAAGGGACTGAGGGAACATAAATTCCATTCTCAGATGATTAGCCCGCCGATTATTATCAGTCTTGGGCGCAGGGAAGAGGATATTTTAAGACATTACCATTCCAGTTTTAAACAATTGGGATATGAGATTGAGCCATTCGGGGGAAGAGAATATGCCATCAGCGCCGTACCTGCCAATATATTTGGTATACCGGAAAAGGATGTATTGATGGAATTGTTTGCACAGCTGGGAGAGGATTTGGGAAATGAGCCTTCCGAATTAATTATGGAAAAAATTGCGTCTATTTCCTGTAAGGCAGCAGTGAAGGGAAATCATGCAATGTCTTTTCAAGAGGCAGATGCATTGATCGATCAGCTTATGACGCTGGAGAATCCTTATGCGTGTCCTCATGGAAGACCTACGATCATCTCTATGAGTAAGTATGAGATTGAAAAAAAATTCAAACGAATTGTGACATAAGAACTCAGCTGTAAAAAGATCTATTGGTTGCAGATGGAAAAGAATGCAGGAATAGGAGAGTCTGTTCCAGAAATGGAGGTTTAAGGTGAAACAGCCACTGATTATTTTGACAGGACCGACAGCTGTAGGTAAAACAGCCCTGTCCATTCGCCTGGCTAAGGAAGTGGGAGCAGAAATTATCAGCGCTGATTCCATGCAGGTATATCGTCACATGAATATCGGTTCGGCTAAGATCAGACCGGAAGAAATGGATGGTGTGATACATCATTTGGTTGATGTATTGGAGCCCTGGGAAGAATTTAATGTCGTTCGTTTTCAGCAGATGGCGAAGCAGGCGGCAGACGAAATTCGAAGCAGAAATCATATTCCTTTGGTTGTGGGAGGAACCGGATTTTATATTCAGGCACTTCTTTATGATATTGACTTTACAGAAAATGGGGAAGATACTTCTTATCGCAGCAAAATGGAAAAAATTGCTTTGGAAAAGGGTGCAGAATATCTTCATTCTCTGCTCAAAGAAGTGGATCCTGCTTCGGCGGAAGCAATTCATTTTCGGAATGTAAAAAGGGTGATACGTGCTCTTGAGTATTTTTATCAAACAGGTGAAAAGATTTCAGAACATAATGAACGGGAGAAAAAGAGAGAATCACCATACGCATTTTCCTATTTCGTTTTAAACAGAAACCGGTCAGTTTTATATGAAAGAATTGACAGACGTGTGGATCAGATGATGGAACAGGGACTTTTAGATGAAGTGAAAAAGTTAAGCGAGATGGGATGTACCAGAAATATGATTTCCATGCAGGGATTAGGTTATAAAGAAATTTTGTCTTATTTAGATAAAGAAATTACTCTGGACGAAGCCATCTATATTCTGAAGAGGGATACGAGACATTTTGCCAAACGACAGTTGACTTGGTTTAAGCGTGAAAAAGATGTGACTTGGATTGATTTGGACGAAAATGATGAAGAGAAGGCTTTGGAAGAAATGATAAAAGAATTGAAAGAAAAGAAAATTTTCACAAAATAGTCAAAGGTGTTTGGTATAATCACCGAATACCCAGGCACAGAAGAAGAACAATTACTGACGTGAAATCAATGTAAGAATTAGGAAAGGGATATTGTGAATACCATGGAAGAAATGTATGAGCAGTTGGGTATCTCCAAAAAAGTATACGAATTTGGAGAAGAGATTTTAGTAGGTCTGGAGAAACGATTTGCAGAAATTGACAAAAATGCAGAATACAATCAAATGAAAGTAATAAAAGCCATGCAGGTTAATCGTGTCGCGGAAAATCATTTTGCGGCAACTACAGGATATGGATACAACGATGCCGGCCGTGAGACACTGGAAGCAGTCTATGCCAGCTGTTTCCATACAGAGGCTGCTTTGGTGCGTCCACAGATTACATGTGGAACCCATGCGTTGGCGGTGGCATTATCAGCCAATCTTCGTCCGGGTGATGAGTTGCTTTCCCCAGTGGGCAAACCGTATGATACGCTGGAAGAAGTGATTGGAATCCGGGATTCTATAGGCTCATTAAAAGAGTATGGCGTCACATACCGTCAGGTGGATTTGCTGGAAAATGGTGAATTCGATTATCCGGCTATTCAGGCAGCGATAAATGAAAAAACAAAATTAGTAACTATTCAGAGATCAAAGGGGTATCAGACCCGTCCCACACTTTCTGTCAAAAAAATAGGAGAATTGATTTCTTTCATTAAATCCATCAAACCGGAAGTGATTTGTATGGTGGATAATTGTTATGGAGAATTTGTGGAGACAATAGAACCGTCTGATGTGGGTGCTGATATGATCGTTGGTTCTCTGATAAAAAATCCGGGCGGAGGATTGGCTCCCATTGGCGGTTATATCTGTGGGAAAAAATCATGCATTGATCAGTGTGCATATCGTCTGAGTGCTCCGGGACTTGGACAGGAAGTAGGAGCAAATCTGGGAATTCTTCCGGCATTTTATCAGGGCTTTTTCCTGGCACCAACTGTGGTGGCCGGTGCGCTGAAAGGTGCCATTTTTGCGGCGAATATTTATGAACGTTTGGGATTTAAAGTAGTTCCCAACGGTACGGAATCCAGACATGATATTATTCAGGCTGTGGAGTTCGGAAAACCGGAAGGTGTCATTGGATTTTGTGAAGGAATTCAGGCAGCAGCACCTGTTGACAGTTATGTAACGCCTGAACCTTGGGCAATGCCGGGATATGATGCTCCGGTTATTATGGCTGCCGGTGCGTTTGTTCAGGGATCTTCCATTGAACTAAGCGCCGATGGACCAATAAAGCCTCCATATGCAGTTTATTTCCAGGGTGGATTGACCTGGTATCATGCAAAACTTGGCATATTAATGTCTCTTCAGAAACTGACAGAAAATGGGGTCATAAAACTGTAAGAATTTGAGTGATACTTTATAAACAGACGGAAAATCAGGAAAGGTGGGAGAAAATAAAGTGTTATTTTGGGGAATTATGAAAGAGTTCATAATTTATTCAGAAAAACAGTAAGAAATTTTTCCTATACTTTCCTGCTTTTTTATGGTACAATTCCCAAAGAGGTTTTGGGGTACCTCAGAATTTTTGAGGAGTTCTTTCTTGGAGAGTCCGGAAAGGACAATAAATGACACAGAATGATTGTATGAGGATGAAAGATCTTCCAGATGAGGTGCGGCCGTATGAACGATGTCTGAAACACGGACCGGAATGTTTAAATGATGCGGAACTTTTGGCAGTAATTTTGCGAACAGGATGTATTGGAGAGTCATCGACATCTTTAGCTGCCAGAATTCTTATGGAAAGAGGAGGTTTGCTGGGACTTTTTTCAGTTTCAGCAGAACAGCTGCAAACCATAAAAGGAATAGGAAAAGTGAAGGCAGTACAACTGCAATGCATTGCCGAGATCTCTCGCCGCATGGCAGCTTCTATACATGAAGATAAAATAGACATGAGCATGCCGGAATCTGTTGCAGATTATTATATGGAAGATATGCGCCATAAAGATCAGGAAGTTTTAAAATTAATTATGCTGGATACAAAAAATCGGCTGATCCGCGATAGAGATATTTCAAAGGGAACTGTGAATGCTTCTCTGGTTTCTCCGAGAGAGATTTTTTTGGAAGCGTTACGCACTGGAGCCGTAGGTATTATACTAATGCATAATCATCCCAGTGGAGATCCCGCTCCAAGCCTGGAAGATATTACTGTGACGAAGAGGGTGGCCCAGGCAGGTCTGTTGTTGGGAGTTACATTGATGGACCATATTATCATCGGTGACCGTTCTTACGTCAGTCTGAAAGAAAGAGGCATGATATAGATCGGAACATTTTGTTCTGATAGACGCCGAAAGTTACGCAGAAATGAGGAATACTATGAATTCAAAGTTTAATTTTCACGTAAAACCTAAGATGATCTTATTGATATTGACGGTGGTATGTATCGGTTCCATTGCCATTACATATTTCCGACAGGATTCTGCCGTATCTGTAGGTGAGGCGGTTGGATATCTGGTGGTACCTATGCAAAAGGGAATTAACAGTATAGGAACCTGGTTTTATGACAAAACACAGGATCGTCTGGAATTGGAAGAAGCTAAAAATAAGATAGAAGAGCTGGAACAAAGCAATCAGGATTTGAAAGATGATCTGGAAAAATATCAGGACGCTTCTTTGGAGAATAGAAGACTTCGTGAATTACTGGAATTGAAAGACACATATAAAGAATACGAGACGGTCGGTGCAAGTATTGTGGCGAAAAACAGCGGTAATTGGTATAGTTCTTTTACGATTGACAAAGGAACGAATGATGGACTTGCCCTTAATATGAATGTTATCGCCGATGGAGGATTGGTAGGACTTATCACTGAAATTGGACCTAATTTTGCTGTGGTCACTTCAATTATTGATGACGGCAGCCGGGTCAGCGGTATGATTAAAAGTACACAGAGTAATTGTATCGTGACAGGTGATTTAAGTTCCATGGAAAATGGGCTTTTAAAACTTGACTATATTCAGACGGATTTTGATATTTCAGAGGATAATCTGATTGTGACATCGAATATCAGTGACAAATATGTGCCAGGTCTTGTGATTGGGTATGCTACAAATGTCACACTAAATGATGATAAATTGACGCAGAGTGGATATTTGGAACCAGCTGTGGATTTTTCAAATCTGAGTGAAGTTTTGGTAATCACAACATTAAAAGAGACAAGTGATCCACAGGAGGCAGGAGAGGAATGAAAAGTATTGTCAAACGGTATTTAATTGTATTTTGTATCATCCTGGCATCATTTTTAATTCAGACAGCCGTGCTGCCACGTATTCCGTATTTGGTTGCTGTCCCGAATCTTATGCTGATTGTAACATTTGCATTTGGATTTTTGAGAGGCAGAGTGGAAGGAATGCTTGTGGGTCTGATCAGCGGAATTCTGATGGATGTTTTTCACGGAGGGGTGATCGGCTTTTACAGCTTAATTTTTATATATATCGGTTACATGAACGGAATTTTGGCCAGATATTTGGTTTCCGATGTTATTTTACTTCCGATGGGATTATGCCTTATCAATGAAATTTTTTACAGCGGTTATGTATATGTATTCGGATTTTTGATTCGAAATCGTTTGGATTTTGGCAGTTATTTTCATACGATTATCATGCCGGAATTCTTGTTGACCGTGCTTGCAACTATTGTTGTCTACGGGATAATCTTATTGATTAACCGTTGGCTGGAACGAGATGAGAAAAAGGGAGCGACGAAATTTGCTTAAAGATTTATGGGAATTAATTCGGGACAATGTATCAAGGACAGTAAAATCCCGTCTATTTATTGTTGGGGCGATATTTTTTGTAATGTTTTCTGTTTTGGTGGTACGTTTGTTTCAGCTTCAGATTTTAAACGGACAAGAATCCTATGATGAATATGTTCAAATAACAAAAAAAGAGATTAATACTAAAGCTCCGCGCGGAAACATTTTGGATTGCAATGGAGAAGTTCTGGCAGAAAATAAGGTTATTTATTCTGTCACAATTAAAGATTTGGAAATTTACGATTCAAAAGCAGAGTTTAATGAAATGCTGCTTCGTCTGATTCGCTTGTTGGATCGATATGATCAGGATATCGTCAGTCCGATTCCGATTATTATAAATGAACATGATGAATATGAATTCAGCGGTTCTCAAAGTACGATCCGACGTTTTATCCGTGATGTCTATACGGAAGAAGTTATTACGCAGGAACAGGAAAAGGGAAATGATCCATACGCTTATAGTGCGGAAACAGTAATGGCAAAACTTCTTCCCAGTTATGGATTTAACAAAAATTGGGAAGGCTGGGAATCTCTCAGTAAAGAGGAAATTTTAGCTATATGTAATATCCGCTATGCTATGAGTGCGACTTCCTATACAAAATATAAGTCTACGACTATCTGCAGTGATATCAGTGATGAAGTAAAAGCTGCTGTTTTGGAAGAACAGATGAATATGCAGGGGGTAGATGTGGAGACTGATACGGTACGTTATTATCCGGACAGCAAATATTTTTCCAATCTCTTGGGTTATACCGGTGGTGCTGACACAGAAGAATTGGAGGAATTACAGGCACAGGATGATTCCTATGTTTATGGAGATATTATCGGAAAATCCGGAATCGAAAAGGCTTATGAAACAGAACTTCAAGGAACAAAAGGAACCGATACCGTATATGTGAATAATGTGGGGCTGGTATTGGATACCATCGATTCTGTGGCTCCTGTTAATGGAAATGATATTCAGCTTACCATTGATAAAGATCTGCAGATTGCGGTCTATAATATTATTGAACAGAATCTGGCGCGTATTATCGTGGAAAAATTGGTGGATGCGGATTTTGAATCCTGGGATGGAATACAGGCTTCTCAGTTTCAGATTCCTGTAAAAGATGCATATTTCCAGATGATTAATAATAATGTACTGGACATGGAACATTTTGCTGCTGAAGATGCCTCGGCTACGGAACGAAATATTTATGAAAAATATACGGTACGTCATGAAGAGGCATTGGCTTATGTAGAGGACCAGTTAAGAAGAAGTGATCCGGCAACAATGGAAAGTCAGGACGACAGCTATCAGGAATATTTCGAAGTGGCGTATGATCTTTTGGCAGATTCAGAGAGAGCAATTATCGTCAAGGGGAATATTGATACATCGGATGAAGTGTATCAAAGCTGGTCAGATGGGACAACAAGTTTTCAGGAATTTTTGCGTCACGGAATTGAAGAAGGATGGGTGGATTCTACAAAGGTATCCGATAGCGAAGACAAATATAGCAGTGCCGAAACTGTTTATGAAAATTTGGTTGTAAGATTGATGGAACTGTTAAAAGAGAGTAATGATTTTTCAAAATCTGTTTATCATAGTCTGATTCAGGATGAAACCATTACCGGAAATGAGATCTGCCTGGCACTTTTTGATCAGGGCGTTTTGGAAAAAGATGATGAAGCCATATTAAATTTATCCACAGGAGATCATACGACAGCATTTGAGTTTATGGTGGAAAAAATCAAAAATTTGGAAATTACACCAGCTCAGTTGGCACTGGATCCATGTTCCGGTTCAGCTGTGATCGTGGATGAAAAAACCGGTGAGATTCGTGCTCTGGTATCTTATCCGGGATATGATCTGAATCAAATTACAAATGCATCTTACTATGCAAAGCTGAACTCAGATTTATCCAAACCCCTTTATAATTATGCAACACAGTCACGAACATCACCGGGATCTACGTATAAAATGATATCCGATACAGCTGCCCTGGAAGAAGGAGTAGTAGGGCTTGATGAGTCTATTTACTGTAGTGGAGAATATGAGAGAATGGATCATCCAAAGTGCTGGGTTTATAATGATCCTAAGAAAGAACATGGCTGGATGAATCCAGTTCAGGCTTTGCAGAATTCATGTAATATATTTTTCTATGAAGTAGGATATCGTTTGAGCCTGGACGAGGAAGGAAAATATAATCAGGAATTGGGATTATCGAAACTTCGCAAGTATGCGGAATTATTTGGCTTTGGTTCCAAAACCGGGCTGGAAATTCTGGAAAATGAGCCACAGATTTCCGATGAATTCCCGATTGTTTCTGCCATCGGTCAGGGAACCAATAACTTTACTACAGCAAGTTTGGCACGATATGCGACTGCTGTAGCTACAAAGGGTAATCTGTATGAGTTCAGTTTACTGGATAAAGTCATTGATACAAATGGCAATGTGTTGAGTGATCCATCGCCTGTTATAGAAAGCCATATTGAACTGAAAGACAGCACATGGAATGTACTGCATGAAGGTATGTATGCCGTAGTACATCCGGGCGGATCAGCGGAAGCTGCTTTTACTGATTTGGAAATCGATATTGCCGGTAAATCCGGTACAGCCCAACAGGATACCACGAGGGCCAACCACGCATTATTTGTAAGTTTTGGCCCATATGAAGATCCGGAAATTGTGACAGCTGTTTCATTGCCAAATGCATATACATCAGGAAATGCAGCTATGGTGACGAATGATATTTATCATTATTATATAGGAGATACTACACTGGAAGATATTCTGGATATTGCCAAAGGTGGCGGTGGCAGCGTAAGTCTCTCCGATTAAAATTAAAAGAGGTGCAAAAAATGAGTCAACCAATTGTGATGAAAGGTAATAAATACGGAATCACAATACGATTTGATGAAACAACACCCTTTGAGGAGTTGAAAGCACTACTAAAGGAAAAGTTGGTTCAGTCTTCTGACTTCTTCCAAAATGCCCGAATGGCATTGTCATTCGAAGGAAGAAAGCTTACTGCCAGGGAAGAAGAGGAAGTACTGGACCTAATAGAAACGTACAGTAAGCTGAAAATTATTTGTATTCTGGATCATTCGGAAAATACTGCGAAACGTTTTGCTGCAGCATTAGCTCTGGCAAAACAGCAAATTGCAGCAGGAAAAGTAGAAAAGAATTCAGAAAATCAGACAAGAGGAGAAACCAAGGAAAAGAAACAATTTGACCTGATAAAAGATGCCAGCCCTCCCATTCACCCAGGACAGTTTTACAGAGGGACGCTTCGAAATGGGCAAATACTGGAATCTGAGAGAAGTATTGTAATCATCGGTAATGTAAATCCGGGTGGAAAAGTAATCGCCAGAGGCAATATTGTAGTCTTGGGAACGTTAAAAGGATCAGCATATGCCGGATGTGATGGAAAACAGGATGCGTTTATTGCTGCGTTGAATATGATTCCAACACAGCTTAGAATTCATGAGTTTACCTTAAGTCCGGGAGATAAACTTTCTGAAATGCCATTGGAAGGTCCGAGAATCGCGGTGATACGGGACAATCGTATTCAAATGGATTGTATTTAAAGGGGCTGATCTGTTATGAAATGTAAACAAAGAAAAACTGGTAATGTGCCGATTTTTATTGTAGAATAAATTCAGAAGTCGGCAACTGGGAGGATAGGATATGAGTGAAGTAATCGTAATAACATCTGGAAAAGGCGGGGTTGGGAAAACAACGACATCCGCCAATGTAGGTACTGGTCTGGCTCAATTGGGGAATAAAGTAGTATTGATTGATACAGATATCGGTCTGAGAAATTTGGATGTTGTACTTGGATTAGAAAATCGTATTGTCTATAATTTAGTGGATGTGGTAGAAGGAAATTGTAGAATTAAGCAGGCATTAATTAAAGATAAGCGATATCCTAATCTGCAATTGCTGCCCTCAGCGCAGACAAGAGATAAAACTTCTGTGACACCGGAACAAATGCGTAAGCTGACGGAAGAATTGAGAGAAGAATTTGATTATATTATTCTGGATTGTCCGGCGGGAATCGAACAGGGATTTAAAAATGCGATTGCAGGAGCTGATCGGGCTTTGGTGGTAACAACCCCGGAAGTTTCGGCAATCCGTGATGCCGACCGCATTATCGGACTTTTGGAAGCGGAGGAAATGAAGAAAATTGATCTGATTGTAAACCGCATCCGAATGGACATGGTAAAGCGAGGAGACATGATGTCCATGGAAGACGTGCAGGAAATTCTTGCGGTACCGATTATTGGAGTGGTTCCAGATGATGAAAACATTGTTGTAGCTACAAACACAGGAGAACCCTTGGTGGGAAGCAATTCTCTGGCAGGACAGGCATTTTTAAACATCAGCAGACGCATTATGGGTGAAGAGGTGGAACTGCTGAATCTGGAAGGTAAAACCGGTTTCTTCAGTCGTATCGCATCTTGGTTTGCTAGAAAATAGATGGAGGCGAAACGATGGGGTTAATGGACTTTTTTAAGAAAAAAAATTCTGGTGATGTGGCAAAAGACCGTTTGAAACTTTTGCTGGTATCAGAAAGAGCAGATTGTTCGCCGGAAGTGATGGAAATGATAAAAAATGATATCATTCAGGTGATTTCCAAATATATGGAGATTGATACAGAAGGACTGGATATACAAATTACGAAAAGCTTAGAAGATGGAAAACAGGAAGCAGCGCCGACTCTTTATGCCAATATTCCCATTAAAGGAAGAAAGCGAACAGACAGTAAATGACATGTATGCGGTTAAGATGTTTACTTAAAAGAGAAAACAGACACATAGAAAGGTATGGGATTCAATTTGCTGGAAAAGCTGAAAAAGCAGAATTATCATTTGCGGAATTTTAATTTCAAACTTGTTTTATATGTTGTGGCCCTAAGCATAATCGGTATTCTGATGGTGAACAGTGCTACAAAAAACGAAGTGGAGACAGGTTTTTTAACAACGACGGTAAAGCAGGTAATCGGTGTGATTGGCGGGATTGTGATTATGCTGATTGTGGCATCCACAAATTATCGGGTGTTGCTTCGCTGGACACCGATTTTATATATTTTGAATATCGGAGTACTGGCATATCTGCTTATATTTGCCGGTGATGTGATGGGAGCGAAGCGCTGGATTCACCTTCCGGGATTTGGAACAATTCAGCCGTCTGAATTCACAAAAATTGTTATGATTTTGACAGCAACTGTGTTTATTATGAAATTCAAAGCCAAAATAAGTCGGATAAGTACATTGCTGCTTTATATGGCTGTTGTCTTACCGCCAGCTATATTGGTTTTGGAAGAACCGGATTTGTCTACTACATTGGTTATTCTTTTTACTGTTATCTTAGCACTATTTGTTGGAGGAATCAGTTACAAATGGGTACTGGGTGTTTTGGGAGTGATGGTACCTTTGGCTGGGGCATTTTTAATTTTGATTCATCAGCCGGAACAGACGATTTTGAATGAAGTGTTTAAACCTCATCAAATGGAACGTATAAATGGATATTTTTTCCCGGATGAATATCCGGATCAGGTAAGACAACAAAAGAATTCTGTAATGGCTATCGGAAGTGGTATGCTGACCGGAAAGGGATTAAATACATCCACATATGAGTCTGTAAAAAACGGAAGTTTTTTGTCGGAACAGCAATGTGATTTTATTTTTGCAGTTGTGGGCGAAGAATTAGGATTTGTGGGAAGTTGTATTGTCATTATGCTGATTGCACTGATTGTGTTTGAATGTATACGCATGGCGAAAAAAAGCCGAGATGAAGAAGGGCGTTTGATTTCCAGTGCGATTGGGGGATTATTTGCATTTCAGAGTTTTGTAAACATAGGTGTTGCAACGCAGATAATCCCCAATACAGGTCTCCCGCTTCCATTTGTAAGTGCGGGGCTCAGTTCATTACTTAGTTCATTTATTATGATAGGAATTGTTTTAAATGTTGGACTTCAGAGAAAGAAATACGATTTTTAACAGGAGGCGATACTATGAATGTAGGTCTGATGGCACATGATTCAAAAAAGAAATTAATGCAAAATTTTTGTATTGCATATCGCGGAATATTGAGTAAGCATAATTTATACGCGACTGGAACCACAGGGAGACTGATTGAAGAGGTGACAAATCTAAATATTAAAAAGTTTTTGTCTGGCCGTCTTGGCGGGGAACAGCAGTTGGGGGCACAGATTGAACATAATGTCATTGATTTAATGATTTTTTTAAGAGATCCTCTTACATCAAGAACGGAAGAACTGGAATTGAATCAGATTATTAAATTATGTGATTCCAACAGTATTCCTCTTGCAACAAATCTGGCAACAGCTGAGGTTTTAATTAAATCTCTGGAACGCGGCGAGCTGGAATGGAGAGACGCATACAAATGATTTGGAGAAAAGCAGCAGCAAGTATTGCTGGTCTAATCCTTACAGCGAACGTATTGTCAGCATGTGGTCAATCCTATCTTGAACCATATCAAGTAGCATATGAGGGGTATGAAGAATTAAACCATAATCTTTATCGCCAGACCGGGATGGCAGATGACCGGTGCGTTGTGGCAGATGAGTCTGTTTTTGATGAAACAGAGATAAATGCATCTGCCGCTGCTTTGTTTTGTCTCGACAGCGAGACGGTGTTATACAGCAAAAATTCATTTGAACCGATGGCTTTTGCCAGTTTGACAAAGCTGATGACGGCATTGGTTACATTAAAGAATGCGGATCTAAATCAGAAGATTACCGTGGGAGAAGAAGTTTTGATTGCAGAACCGGGGGCAAAATTATGTTATTTTCAGCCCGGTGACACTCTTACAGTTGATCAGCTTTTGCGGGCTTCTTTGATTTATTCCGGCAATGATGCTGCGGCAGCGCTGGCTGTTGGGGTGGGCGGAACAGAAAAGGCATTTGTAAAAATGATGAATGAAGAGGCAGAGCAACTCGGGGCGACATCGACGCATTTTGAAAATCCCCATGGTTTGGATAAGGAAGGTCATGTAACCTCGATATATGATTTATATCTTGTTTTTACAGAATGCTTAAAATATGATACATTTCGGGAAATTATTTCCAGTGCTTCTTACGACTGTACTTATCAGAAAGCTGATGGAACAAAAAGAACGGTAACCTGGCTTAGTACAAATGAGTACTTAAAGGGCGAAAAGAATCCTCCTGCGGGGGTTAATATTTATGGTGGTAAAACGGGAACAACACCATTGGCGGGCAATTGCCTGATGCTGTATGTTTCGGATAAAACCGGTCGAACATATATTTCTGTTATACTCGGTGCATCGGACAGCGAACAGCTGTATGATGAAATGAATAAATTGTTAGAGAAAATAGCCGAATAACAGATGAAAAATTTCTAAAATTCTCAAAAAATGATTGAGATTTTTCGTGATTTGTACTATAATTATGGTAATACGAAATGGGGGATTGCCCACGATTTACACTATAATTTAACATAAGGAGGAAATCGACATGGTTCAAATTATTTCTGGTAAGAAAGGCAAGGGAAAAACAAAATATCTTTTAGAAAAAGCAAATAATGCTGTCAATGAAGCGAAGGGATCGATTGTATATTTGGATAAGAGTGCGAAACATATGTATGAACTGAGTAATAAAGTTCGTTTGATTAATGTATCTGATTATCCGATCCGTTCGTTTAATGGTTTTATTGGCTTTATTTGTGGTTTGATTTCTCAGGATCATGATCTGGAACAAATCTATTTGGATAGTTTTCTGAAACTTTCTCATTTGGAAGGAAAAGATATTGGTGAGGAAGTAGCTCTTCTGGAAACAATCAGTCAAGATTTCGGTGTAACATTTGTACTTAGCGTATCTGCCGATGAGTCGGATCTGGCAGACAGCGTAAAACCTTATATTGTCATTTCCTTATAATGTTTATTATTGACAGTACCTGGAAGGTACGATATATCTGAGCTGACTTATGTTAAAGAAACCGGTTCAAGGGAGTATTTCCTGGAAACCGGTTTCTTTTTGTAACATGGATTATTCGATATTAAAAAGGAATAAAAAGTACTTTATGCATTTTCGTTGCCCATGTCACAGATTCTTCCAAAGAACGTAAGAAGATATAAGCCGCAGATGCCAACAACTGCGTATACAATACGGCTCAGAAGAGTCATGCTGCCGAATAAAAAGGCGACTAAATCAAAACGGAAAAATCCGATCAGTCCCCAATTGACAGCACCGATAATAGCAATGGTGAGTGCGATGTAATCAATTACTTTTGTACTCATAAAACACCTCCATAGAGTTTTCTTGTTTCTTTTATTATTGTGGAAATTTTTGTTTAAAGTATGTAAGGAAAACTTTGGAAGTGATACGAGAAAATTTTGTGAATTTTTTTTTAATTAACTTTTCTTATGGGATAAAACAAGGTATAATGTACGCGCAGGCAAAGTTAATTGATACGGAGGTGTACCATGAATAAACGCAATGGAAAAATTGTTACGTATCATCGGCAGGTCCATATTACGTTTACAGGTATTGTATTTTTGTTTATTTTTTTATATTTGATATTTCAACTGGTCAGTTATTTGATGAAGGATCATGTTAGCCTTTATCAGGTTGGATCGTCGGCGACGTATACGTCCAGTCCTGAGTATACAGGTGTAATTACAAGGAACGAAACCGTTTATTATATGGATAAAACCGGATTCATCAACTATTATGTTCAGGATGGTAAAAAAACATATAAAGGAAACACGATTTATACAATTGATGAAAATGGTAATTTTTCTAAAATGCTTGAAAGTCTATACGATGAAAATACGACTCTTTCATCAGAAAGTATTCGTTCCATAAAAAATTCTCTTGTCAACGACAGTCTTTCTTTTGATCTGATGGAATTTAATCAGATATATGAAAATAAAGGAAGCTTGGATTCGGAAATCCTGGATGCATTTAATCAGTCAGCGATGGAACAAATCAGCAGTAATATGGATACCGCCGGTTTGTCCGAATACCAGGCACAGACGAGTGGTTTCCTTGTGCTGAAAACAGATACGTATGATTCCCTGACAGCAGATGCTGTGACAGCAGACGTTTTATCCGGAAAGAATTATGAATCCCAGATTTATAAGACAGGCGAAAAAAGAGAAGCAGGTTCTGTGGCATACAAGAGTATAGCAGATGATACCTTTACCATAACATTTGCGTTATCTGAAGAAGATGAGAATTTGTTTAAAAATAATACGACCATGCGGATTGAGCTGGAACCCCTTCAGACAGAAGTGACAGGAGATTTTTCAATTACAACTGCGTCAGACGGGACCCATATGGGGAATATTCAGCTGGATAAATATGGATCTTCATATCTCAATGAACGATACATAACATTTAAAATAAAAGAAGAATCGGCTACAGGTATTAAAATTCCCAAATCGGCTGTGGTAGAAAAAAGCTTCCTGACGATTCCGCAGCAATACATTACGAAAGGCGGAAATAATTCTTCTGATGGAGTATATAAGCAAGTGGTATTAGAAGATGGAACAGGTAGTGTAGAATTTGTTCCCGTAAGTATTTATTCTTCCAATGAGACGGATTATTATATTTATACGGAAAGTTTACAGGCGGGAGATACCATAGTAAAGCCTGGAAGTCAGGAAACTTATCTTTTGGGAGTAAGCGCCCCACTGGATGGTGTGTACAATGCCAACCAGGGATTTTGTACGTTTAAGCGAATAGAAATTTTAAGTGAAACAAAGGATAATGGATACTACATTGTAAAAGAAGGGACACCATATGGAATCACATCGTATGATTATATTGTATTAGATGCTTCCGGAGTGGAAGAAAATGAGATTATACGATAATACAGGTGTGGTATCTGTTGGTTGAAAATTATGATAGAAAAGAGGCAGTAAAATGGAGCAAACGGTTTGTCTGAAAGAAAATTTTGAACAGGTGAGGAAAAATATTCGCAGAGCTTGTGAACGAAGCGGACGTTCCTATGATTCTGTTACCTTGATTGCGGTAAGTAAGTTTAAGCCTGTATCGATGATTCAGGAAGCTATAGAATGCGGACAGAATGTCTTTGGAGAGAATCGCGTGCAGGAACTTTGCGAAAAAATGGAAGTGCTTGGGGAAGATATTTCATGGCATATGATCGGACATCTGCAGCAGAATAAGGTGAAGTATATTGTGGGAAAAGTAAAACGAATCCATTCTGTAGATAGTGTAGCTTTGGCAGAGCAAATATCAAAAGAAGCAGTAAAAAAAGGGGTAACTGTCTCGATTTTGCTGGAAGTGAATGTGGCAGAAGAAGAATCCAAATTCGGATTTTCATTGGAGGAGACGGAAGCTGCTGTAAGAAAAATTGCTGTGTTGCCGGGGATTCATATTTGCGGATTAATGACAATTGCTCCGTTTGTTGAAAATCCTGAGGAAAACCGGGTATATTTTAAAAAATTATATCAATTATCTGTTGACATTAATGGGAAAAACATTGATAATGTAGATATGTCTGAGTTGTCTATGGGCATGACAGGCGATTATGAGGTTGCGATAGAGGAAGGTGCGACTATGGTACGGGTGGGAACCGGACTATTTGGTTCTCGATAAATAAGAGATAGGAGAGTGTAAAACGATGAGTTTTTTAGACAGTTTTTTGAGCAAAGCAAAATTAATGCCGGATGATGATGATTTTGATGATTTCGATGATGAAGAAATGGATGATGAAATCTACGATGGACCGGCTAAAAATAAAACAACTAAATTCCGTAAAACGAATCAGTCTTCCTACGAAGATGCGGCAGCAGCTGAAGAAGAAGTTCCAGCATCCAAGGGAAGAACTTCCAGATCGGGTAAGGTGGTGCCAATGAGATCAACAACTGCAAAACAGTCAGAAGTATGTATGATTATGCCAAAGGGATATGAAGATGCCAATGAAATAGCAGATATTTTGCTTCAGGGCAAGAGTGTAGTATTGAATTTGGAAGGAATGAATGTGGATGCTGCTCAGCGTGTCATTGATTTTGCTTCCGGTGCTTGCTATACAATGGGAGGAAATCTTCAAAAGATCTCCAAAAAGATTTTTATCGTTACTCCAAGTTCTGTGGAATTATCTGGTGATTTCACAAATTTGTTGGGAGATACCATTGACTTATCTTCTTTAAACTTAAATATGTAATTATGACAAAGGAAGAACAAATTTTACTGCGGCATCTAAAGGATTTGGCTTTTGTATGTTTTCAGAGAGAATATCCTGTATACAGTGATTTTTTAAATTTAAATGAACAAAGCATCTTTTTGTCCTGGAGAGAGGAGATGCCCGCCGTATCCTATCATTTTGATGGCGGTTATCCATTTGCAGAGCGTAAAGTGGTTTGTTTTATGCCATCAGGAGTTGGGTATGAATGCCCGGCTCCTTTGTCGCTATTAAGGATTTTTCCTGTTCAGAAAAAATTTGCTGAGGAGCTGTCCCATAGAGATTATCTGGGTACATTGTTGGGATTAGGGATTGAAAGAAACAAGATTGGTGATATTTTAGTGCAGGAAGATGGCGCGTTGGTATTTTGTCTGGATGGAATTGCTTCTTACATAGAAGAACATTTGGAGCGTGTTCGTCATACCAGTGTACGATGTGAGAAACAAGAGATCGGGACTTTTTCTTACGAACCCCGTTTCAAACGTATTCGTGGAAGTGTTGCATCGGCAAGATTAGATGCTGTGATCAGCCTGGCGTTTCATGAATCCAGATCAGGAATGGTAGGGCTTATTAAAGGTGAGAAAGTATTTGTTAATGGAAAAACCCTTTCTTCTGCAAGTTATATATTAAAAGAAGATGATGTGGTATCTGTGCGGGGATATGGTAAGTTTATTTATCGCGGAGTGACAAATCAAACGAAGAAAGGACGATACTTTGCTGAAGTTGATGTATTTGTCTGATAGATGGAAAGAATGAATAAGTAAAGGTGAAAAATCATGGCAGAACGTATTACAATACAAAAAGACAAAAAACCCATATATGATATTGTAATCCAAGATCAGTTTGCTCCTCTTGCCGAAGAGATGGATTGTCTGGGATATAAGGGAAGAAAAATCTGTATCGTTACAGACAGCAATACCGTATATTATGCGAATGAAATTGAGATGCTATTGGCTCCGCTTGCCAGCATGGTTGCTGTATTTACATTTCCTGCTGGAGAGGAAAATAAAAATCTTGATGTCGTACGGCAATTATATACGTTTTTGATTGAACGGAAATTTGAACGTAAAGATGTTCTGGTCGCCCTGGGTGGTGGCGTGGTAGGTGATCTGACAGGATTTGCTGCTGCCACATATTTAAGAGGAATCGATTTTGTACAGGTGCCCACAACATTACTTTCTCAGGCAGACAGCAGTATCGGTGGAAAAACCGGAGTAGATTTTGATGGATATAAGAACATGGTTGGTGCTTTTTGTATGCCAAAACTGGTATATATGAATGTGCAAACACTACGTACTCTGGATAGAAGAATCTATCTGTCTGGAATGGGAGAAGTTATCAAGCATGGTCTGATTCAGAATAAAGGATTTTATGACTGGCTGAAAAAAAATGGCGAAGCTGTAAAATCCCGGTCAACCGATGCGTTAATTCATATGGCATTGGAAAATTGCCATTGTAAGGGAAGCATTGTGGAGGAAGATCCGACAGAACAAGGGGTGCGTGCCATATTAAATTTTGGACACACGCTAGGTCATGCAATAGAAAAACAAGTTAATTTTTCCATGTATCATGGAGAGTGTGTTGCAGTGGGAATGGTAGCTGCAGCATATATCAGCTATGAAAAAGGATTTCTGAAAAAGGAAGAACTGAAAGATATAGAAGATACTTTATGTATGTATGAACTGCCGATTCGGGTGGAACATATCGATAAATATGCGGTTTTGAAAGCGACAAAGAGCGATAAAAAAATGGAAAACAGTAAAATACGTTTTATTTTGCTGTCTTCCCTAGGAACTGCATTTATCAATACAACGATGTTGACATCGAAGCAGAACCCTGTTGAAGTTTCGGATGAAGATATGATTCGGGCGTTGGAATATATCGGATGTATATGAAAAAATGGAGAGGAATGATAGAAAACATGAAAAATAGAGCAAAAGAGTATGGAATCGCATTCCTGTCGATTTGTATTCTTGTAGCATTGGATCAGTGGACAAAGTGGCTGGCAGTCATGAATTTAAAAGGAAAGAGTCCGTATGTTTTAATCGATGGTATTTTAGAATTTTATTATTTTGAGAATAAAGGAGCAGCCTTTGGAACGATGCAGAATAAGCAAATTTTGTTTTACATTCTGACTCCGATTATTTTGGCATGCATTGTTTATTTTTATTCCAAATTACCCAGAAAGAAACGTTTCCTTCCATTTCGGATACTGAGTGTTGTTTTGGCAGCAGGAGCCATAGGTAATTTTATTGACCGTATTATGAATCAATATGTAATTGATTTTATTTATGTAGTCGCCATTGATTTTCCTATTTTTAATGTTGCAGACTGTTATGTAACGATTTCAGCGATTGCTCTTATTCTTCTATACCTGTTCTATTACAAAGAAGAAGAAATACAGGAGATTTTTCCGGCAAAAAAAGAGAGAAAAGAAGAAAAAGAAGTGTAAAAGAAAAAGAGGTAGGTATGGAAGAAGAAAAAACATTGGACAAAAATGAATGGCAGACAGTGGTGGTCGAAGAGGAAGATGAGGGAAAAAGAATCGACAAATTTTTGTCAGAATTTATGCCTGATATGAGCCGTTCCTATATTCAGAAATTATTTGGAACAGGAAATGTCATGCGAAATGAAATGGGTGTAAAACCGGGATATAAAATATGTGCCGGTGATAAGATATCCATTTCCATACCAGAAGCTGTGGAACCTAAAATCGAACCGGAAAATATTCCATTGGAGATATTGTACGAAGATCAGGATGTTATTCTGATTAATAAACAAAAAGGAATGGTAGTGCACCCTGCTGCCGGACATTATAGCGGTACGCTTGTAAATGCTTTAATGTATCATTGTCATGATCAGCTTTCCGGGATCAATGGAGTATTGCGTCCCGGAATTGTTCATCGGATTGACAGGGATACGACAGGGGTTCTTATCGTATGCAAAAATGATATGTCACATAATAATATCGCAGCCCAATTGAAACAACATTCCATTACAAGGCGCTATTACGCAGTGGTATATGGAAACATAAAGGAAGAAGATGGAACAGTAAATGCTCCAATCGGACGCCATCCTACGGATAGAAAGAAAATGGCAATCAACTATAAAAATGGTAAAGAGGCAGTAACCCATTATCGTGTTGTGGAGCGCTTTGGAAAATATACTTGGATTGAATGTCGCCTAGAAACAGGAAGGACTCATCAGATTCGTGTTCATATGTCGAGTATTGGTCATCCTCTTTTGGGAGATACGGTTTATGGTCCGACAAAATGTCCCTATGGTTTTCTGACCGGCCAGACCCTCCATGCATATATCTTAGGTTTTATTCATCCACGTACAGGAGAATATATGGAATTTTGTGCATCTCTTCCAGATTACTTTGAACGGTTAATCCGAATTTTGCGGACAGAATCTTAATATGAAACCCCTGTGTTTATCCGATTGTATTTGGATAAACACAGGGGCTTTTTATAGAAGGATAACGATTTATTGATATACCGGATCAAAGTAATCGGCACTCTTCTTGCAGATTGGACAGGTAAAATCATCGGGAAGAGTTTCACCCTCATATATATATCCGCAAATCCGACATCTCCAGGCAGTTACGGTTTGTTCTTCTTTCTTTTCAGAAGAAGATGGGGCGATGTAACTGGAAGCTTTGGGAGGAGTTAAGCCTTTTTTAACCTTATGATAATAATCATAAGTAATGCTTGGAGCATCCCCAAGAACTGCACAATCTTTTACCAAACCAATAAACAGATAATGAGTTCCTACATCGATTATTTCCTGAACCTGGCAGGCAAAATGAGCATTACAATGTTGTTTTAAATAGGGAATATCAAGGCAATCTCGTTCTACTTCCAGATTTTCAAATTTGTTGATGGTCTCAGAAGACTGGAATCCGAATACTCCAATTAATTCCATCGGAACATCTTCTGTCAGAGACATCACGTCAAATTTTTTTGTTTTTAATATAACTTTAGAAGTATAGTTTTCTTTATTAACGGCAACCATTAACTGACTGGGTGAACTGGTTACCTGTGTAGTGGTGTTAATGATACATCCTACATCCCGTCCATCGTCTGAGGTAGAAATAATATAAAGTCCACAACTTAAACGGAAAAAAGCTTTTGAATCCATAATAAGTACCTCCTTATTATTTTGCTATGTTAAGGTCAGTGTAGCATATATCCACAGTTTGTCAAGTGAAACAATGGCGATAGCCATAATTAACACGCAGCGATGAAAGATATTGTTCTTGCAAGGAAGATACATTTATTGTATGATGGAAAACAAATGTAAGCTGGTAGAATAATGGTACAAACCTTTATGGTGGCTGCGGGATCCGCAAAACAGAGAAGGTCTGTTTATGCACAAAAGAAGAATAGAAAGAAAGGAATATGCGGATATGAATATTTTTGATATTTTGGGTCCAATCATGGTGGGACCATCCAGTTCTCACACGGCTGGGGCCGTAAAGATAGGAAAAGTGGCTAGGATGTTATTGGGAGCGGAGCCGAAGCATGCTTGGATTACTCTCCATGGTTCATTTGCCGCAACAGGAGCGGGACATGGAACGGATAAGGCTTTGATTGCAGGACTTTTGGGAATGAATCCAGATGATATGAGAATACCGGACAGTGAATTGATAGCAGAACAACAGGGATTGGAATATTGCTTTCAGACAAAATATATTCGAGGAGCCCATCCTAATACAGCGGTTATTCGGGTGGATGACGGAATGGGAAAAGAAGTGAATATGCAGGCCAGTTCCATTGGCGGAGGGCGTATTCGTGTCAATGGAATTGATGGAATCCATGTGGATTTTTCAGCGGAATCCCCTACATTGATTGTCAATAACGAAGATCGACCAGGGCATGTTGCAGCAGTTACATCGATTTTGGCAGAAGCGGATATCAATATTGCCACCTTGACATTAAATCGCGGAAAGCGCGGGGGAAAGGCAATTTTCGTTACAGAAACCGATTTGGATATCCCGTCCTTTGTTGTGGAGAAAATAAGCCGCATTCCGGGAGTTTTAAAAGTGACATATTTAAACGCATAATTGGGAAAAGGAGAAAATAATATGCCGTTTCATTCATTGGGAGAAATAGAAAAACATTCCAGAGAAGAAGGAAAAAGTTTTTTTGAAGTGATATTGGAAGATGACATTAATGAAAGGAAAA
Organism: Lachnospiraceae bacterium; assembly: GCA_026169045.1. GTDB lineage: Bacteria > Bacillota > Clostridia > Lachnospirales > Lachnospiraceae > Fimimorpha. The sequence continues at coordinate 134,402 of JAPFDH010000007.1, forward strand.
CAACAAGGGAGGAATCCTTAAATAGGATGCATACCATGTGGGCTGCCATGCTGGAAGCAGCAAATTCTTATGATCCTGAACTAAAATCCAACAGTGGACTTGTCGGAAAGAATGGGGCAAAGATGGATGAGTACCAGAAAAAAGGTAAGACACTTTGTGGAGATTTTGTTTCTCAGGTTATTACGCAAGCTTTGCAGATGGGTGAATCCAATGCATGCATGAAACGAATTGTAGCAGCTCCGACAGCTGGGGCATGCGGTGTTCTTCCGGCAGTTTTAATTCCCTATTATAAGAGATATCAGGAAACATCGGATGCGATTGTGGAAGCTTTATATGTGGCAGCAGGAATCGGTCAGGTGATTGCTTCCAGAGCGTTCATTGCCGGAGCAGCCGGAGGATGCCAGGCGGAAATTGGATCTGCCAGTGCTATGGCAGCCGGAGCATTGTGTGCTCTTCGGGGAGGAGATACCAGACAAATTATATCCGCTTGCGGTATGGCATTAAAAAATCTTTTGGGGTTAGTCTGTGACCCGGTGGCAGGGTTGGTGGAAGTTCCCTGTGTAAAGAGAAATGTAATTGGTGCGATGAATGCATTGTCATGTGCCGATATGGCTTTAGCCGGAATTGAAAGTGCTATTCCAAGTGATCAGGTAATTGATGCTATGCGTGAGGTAGGGGAAAAAATGGACGTATCTTTGCGGGAGACGGGAATGGGAGGTCTTGCTGCGACTCCTGCCGGACAGGAAATAACTAAAAATTTAAAATCTAGAAAATTTTAATGGTGATATCGTGTTTTCTTTCACTCTTTCCAAACTGTCGGGAAAAAATTACTGAAAACTATGTACTTTTTCATTATTTTGCGCTATAATAGACACAAGTTAAAGAACATAGGTTGAATTACTACTCGAAAGGGGCGAATTTAGGATGAATGGAAAGACAATTATTACAATCGGAAGAGAATTTGGAAGCGGCGGTCGGGTAATTGGTGAAAAATTGGCAGAAAAACTGGGGATTCGTTGCTATGATAAAGAATTGTTAACGTTGGCAGCAAAAGAAAGTGGAATGTGTAAAGAGCTTTTTGAAACACATGATGAAAAACCAACCAACAGTTTTCTGTATTCTTTAGTTATGGATACATACTCCCTGGGGTATACGACATCATCTTTTGTAGATATGCCTATTAATCACAAAGTTTTCCTGGCTCAGTTTGATACGATTAAAAATTTGGCAGCAAAAGAAAGCTGTGTTATTGTAGGACGTTGTGCTGATTATGCTCTTGCAGATTATCCGAATACTACAACCGTATTTATTAATGCAAATATGGAAGACAGGATCAAACGTATTTGTAAATTATATGAAAAGGATCCTGATAAGGCAAAAGATCTGATCATTAAGACCGATAAGAAGAGAGCTAATTATTATAATTATTATTCCAGTAAGAAGTGGGGAGATGCCAGAAGTTATCATCTGTGCTTGAATAGCAGTATGCTGGGTATTGATGGAACGGTGGATGCAATTTTGGAATATTTGAAAGTCAAAGAACGGTATAAGACAAAATAATCATTGGTTCAGTTGCCGGTTTCGTGCACGTCCAAAAGAGTAGTAGGGAATAATAAGGGAGTGTCGCAAAATCATCAAAATAAATGATTGAGCGGCACTTCCGCTCGTTACAGCAAAAAATCCGGCGTTCTGCTCTGGTTTCAGCGCAGATCGTCGGATTTTTGCCGTACTTTAATAAAGCCTCCTGACAGTCC
>JAPFDH010000053.1 GCA_026169045.1 Lachnospiraceae bacterium
TCTGAATGGGGAAACCCACTGGAGCAGACCTCCAGTATCCATACGCCAATCCATAACGTATGGAAGGGAACCCGGGGAACTGAAACATCTAAGTACCCGGAGGAAAAGAAAGAAAACTCGATTTCCAAAGTAGCGGCGAGCGAAATGGGAAGAGCCTAAACCGGAGTGCGTGCACGCCGGGGTTAAGGACCGCAAAAAGTGACCTGAAAGGTAACGGAACTGTTCTGGGAAGACAGGCCAGAGAGGGTGAAAGCCCCGTAGGTGAAACCGGAAGGGAGCAGGCGGGATCCAGAGTACCACGAGACACGTGGAACCTTGTGGGAAGTGAGGGGGACCACCCCCTAAGGCTAAATACTACTTAGTGACCGATAGCGCATAGTACTGTGAAGGAAAGGTGAAAAGAACCCCGGGAGGGGAGTGAAAAAGAACCTGAAACCCTGTGTCTACAAGCTGTGGAAGTGCAAAAGCACAACCGCGTACTTTTTGTAGAACGGTCCGGCGAGTTACGCTTACTGGCAAGGTTAAGCACTACAGGTGTGGAGCCGAAGGGAAACCAAGTCTTAACAGGGCGTCAAGTCAGTGGGAGTAGACCCGAAACCGGGTGATCTATCCATGTCCAGGTTGAAGCGGGAGTAAAATCCTGTGGAGGACCGAACGCACATCCGTTGAAAAGGGTGGCGATGAGGTGTGGATAGGGGAGAAATTCCAATCGAACCCGGAGATAGCTGGTTCTCCTCGAAATAGCTTTAGGGCTAGCCTTGGTGGAGTCTCATGGAGGTAGAGCACTGAATTTCCTAGGGGGCGTCAAAGCTTACCGAAGAATATCAAACTCCGAATGCCATAGAGATGCTCATCAGGAGTCAGACTACACGAGATAAGTTGGGTGGTCAAAAGGGAAAAAGCCCAGACCTACAGCTAAGGTCCCAAAGTGTGTGTTAAGTGGAAAAGGATGTGGGATTTCAAAGACAACTAGGATGTTGGCTCAGAAGCAGCCATGCATTCAAAGAGTGCGTAATAGCTCACTAGTCGAGAGGTCCTGCGCCGAAAATGTCCGGGGCTGAAACACAACACCGAAGCTTAGGAATTGTAGCAATACAATTGGTAGAGGAGCATTCTTAGAGAGACGAAGCAGTACCGGAAGGAGCTGTGGATTTCTAAGAAGAGAGAATGCCGGAATGAGTAGCGAGATGGAGGTGGGAATCCTCCAGGCCGAATATCTAAGGTTTCCAGGGTAAAGCTGATCTGCCCTGGGTAAGTCGGGACCTAAGGCGAGGCTGAAGAGCGTAGCCGATGGACAACAGGTGGAAATTCCTGTACCTTAGAACAACAGAACTGTGGGGACGCAGGGAGAAAGCCGGAGCCAGGAATGAAGAAACTGGTGCAAGCGGGGTAGGAGTATGGCAGGAAAACCCGCCATGCAATCCGAAGACGTGATGCGGACCGAAAATTAGTAGGGAAGCCGGTGAGCTAACTGCCGAGAAAAGCCGCTATTGTTTGTTCTAAGCCCGTACCGTAAACCGACACAGGTGGATGAGGAGAGAATCCTAAGGCCGACGGGAGAAGCATTGTTAAGGAACTCGGCAAAATGACCCCGTAACTTCGGGAGAAGGGGTGCCTCTGAGAAGAGGCCGCAGAGAATTGGCCCAAGCAACTGTTTAGCAAAAACACAGGTCTATGCAAAACCGTAAGGTGAAGTATATGGGCTGACGCCTGCCCGGTGCTGGAAGGTTAAGGGGAGAGGTCATCACATAAGTGAGAAGCTTTGAACTTAAGCCCCAGTAAACGGCGGCCGTAACTATAACGGTCCTAAGGTAGCGAAATTCCTTGTCGGGTAAGTTCCGACCCGCACGAAAGGCGTAATGATTTGGGCACTGTCTCAACAATGCACCCGGTGAAA
>JAPFDH010000004.1 GCA_026169045.1 Lachnospiraceae bacterium
AGATAAAAGCACGTGTTTCCAGTTAGACCCCTTCCACCGGAATAAAGCGGTAAAAGAAAAGATCCATGAAGAGGAAGCACAGGATGCCATTTTAGAACTGCTGAGAGAAGAAAAGATAGAAGAAGTATTCCGATATCTGGAGATTTATCGGAATAGCCTTTGTGATGATAAAGAGATTGAAGATGCAGAAGAGCTGATGCGGTATTATGAGAATAACCGGGAAGGTCTTTTGCCATACCAGTCTCAGGGACTCGATTTACCAGAACCGCCGGAAGGGCTGGAATATCGGAAGATGGGGACGATGGAGAACTGTGATAGCAAAACGGATGAAGCATGGGCACCGTAGCTGGAGCAGGAGTGGAGGAAACCATCTTGCGAAGATACTGGCAAAAAAATGCAGTGGGAAACTGAATGAAGTAACCGAACGGCTGAGAAGGCCGGTATTTGAAGAAGAAAAAGTAGGATTAAATGAGACCATGCTTCGAAACATGATGAGTTTAAAGTTGAATGCGAATAGTATCAATGAATTTGGACGATTTGATTGGGATTAATCAGTTTGTCTTAGAATTTTCATCTTTGAAGAAAATTTTTGACGAAGATCAGGAATTGAGAGAGCATTGTATTATTGTTGTATCTAATAGTAGTGGTGATGGGGTTTCTGGTGTTGTTGAACATTCGGCATATTTTCAGGGGGATGTTTCTCAGATGGATGCAACAAGAAGGGCTGTTTATCAATTCGTTGATATGATTTTTTCTGCAAAATCATCAGATATTAAATACTTTATTGGCGAATCAGCAGATGATTGCGAAAAGGTGATACAAAAATGTGGCTCATTAAAACCATGCATTCATGGATCGGATGCTCATTGCTGTGGGAAATTATTTGAACCAAATGAAAAGCGGTATTGCTGGATTAAAGCAGATCCGACTTTTAATGGGTTTAGGCAAGTACTTTATGAGCCTAAGGAAAGGGTGAGAATTTCTCCAATAAAACCAGAGCCAAAACCAGATTATCAAGTAATTGATAGGGTAGAAATTTTGGATAAAGAATTTGCACCTACTCCTATTTATTTTAATGATAGACTGACATGTATCATTGGTGGAAAATCAACAGGAAAATCGTTACTGTTACATAACATGGCATTAGCAATTGATCCGACTCAGGTTTCTGAAAAGATTAGTATTACAAAGAATAGTAATAAGACAATAACAGACGTGAAAGTTTATTGGAAGGATGGAGCTATCAGTCAACGAAAATCTAATTCACGAGAGCATAAAATTGTATATATTCCGCAAACCTATTTGAATCGACTTTCAGATGAGCATGAGGAATTAACTGAAATCGATGAAATCATCCATGACATTGTAATGCTCAATACTGATGCAAAAAAATCATATGATGAGATGAATAAGAGCTTTGGAGAACTTAAATCGGAGATTGACAGAACAGTTTATACCTTAATTCAACAGTATACTGAGTGGCAAACACGAGTGAAATCACTTGCTGAAATTGGAACAAAATCAGGTATTGAAAAGGAAATAAAGAAATTAAAAAACGAAAAGGAGAAGTTATCAAAAGAATTATCTCTATCTGAAGAAGAAATAAGTGCATATGATGAAGCAATTAAAGAGATATCCTCACTAGATAGCGGTATAGAGTCTCTAGAAAAGTATATTGAAATTATAGAAGGAATTCAATCATTAGTAATATTTGCGGATGAAGATTACGATCTTTCTGATGATTTGTTACTAAAAATTAAAATTTCAGGGAAAAGAGCTGTGCAAGCAGCAGATGAAGTATGGCACAAGGATAAACAGGAGTTGCTTAATGATTTACAAGATAATTTGAATGTAATAAAGAGTAAACGTGCTGAAAAAGAGGTGATTGTGAAACAACTTTCTGTTAAAATTTCGGAAAATGAAGCCATACAGAAATTATCTGAAGCTGTAAAGAAAGAAGAAGAAAAATTAATTAAATTCGTTGATGTCGAGACACAAACAAAGAGAATCGAAGAAAAATATAATGAGCTATTACAGCAACTTACAGCGAAATTCTTGAAATATCATGAGATCCATCAAATATATGCTGACGCTATTAACAAGAATAAGGAGTTAGCGACGGAAGATTTAGAGTTTTCTGCCGAAGCCCCTTTCCGCAAAGAAGCATTTACTCAGGAAATCCAGTCTTGTTTTGATCGTCGTACGTCATTTAGGAGTTACATAGATTTGGAAAGATATGATGATTCTTGGGTTGCAGCAGATAATGTGTCTAAACTTATAAATGCGATTGTAAATGGAACCATACGTCTTATTAAGAACAAAACACCGGAAAATATTTTGCGGGAATTATTGGGAGACTGGTATAATTCCACCTATAAGGTTAGTATGGATGGAGATTTAATCGACGAAATGTCCCCAGGGAAAAAAGCACTGGTTTTGCTTAAAATGTTGATAAGTCTTGCAGAAAGTACTTGCCCTATTCTTATTGACCAGCCAGAAGATGATCTGGATAATCGCTCTATTTTTGATGAACTTATACCATATATAAAAAAGAAAAAAATTAAGAGACAAATTATTGTGGTCACACATAATGCTAATGTGGTTTTGGGAGCGGATTCTGATGAGGTAATAGTAGCTAATCAAGCTGGTAATAATTCTCCAAATAGGGGATTCCGTTTTGAGTATCGTTCTGGAGCAATAGAGGATGATTTACCTGAAGAGGCGGGAAGAACAGATACACTTGGGAAACAAGGAATTCAACAACAAATATGTGATATTCTTGAAGGAGGAAAACCTGCATTTGATTTGCGCAAACATAAATATCGGATCTGAAGTTTCAAATTTATTAGTTGTTTTTTTGTATAGAGATGATTCAATACATAAATAGCTACCAGAAATCTAGTGGTTATTTGTGTATTGAACAGAGGTACTGAGATTTTGGAAAGCTTAAAGAAAAATACAAACAAGTTTGATATACAAATGTAAAAAAGGAGATGTAAGGTATGGAAATTATTCCATATAAAACTCAAATTGATAATCAAAAATTGAATAAGTCAAAATTGCATTTTCAAAAAAATACACGAGCAAGGCAGATTTTCCATTATACTTCGATTGGTGGGTTGGAAGGTATTTTAAAACATAAAACATTGTCCAAACAATCTTCAAATATAGATAAATTATCATTAAAAAAATGGGAGCAGAAAATTACAGATACCGAAAAAAAGAGAAAATTAAATGATTTGCCAATTTTCTTTTATAATGGTCAAAATTGTTCTTTTGAAAAAAATCCTTCGGGTGATTATTTATATTTTATAAAGAGAGATTGCTTTAAGCAGGAACGAGAGTTTCGTATTGTTATTACTGTACCAGATGAACAGTTGGTAGATATGAAGGAAAAAGGTGTATATAAGTTTAGGATTGGAAATGGAATATTAGTTCCATTTTTGGAATTGAAATTCTCTTCAGATGTTGTAAAAAGTATTAGAATTTCTCCAACGGTTCAAAGTGATTTGGTCGAGTTGAGTATTGAGGATTTCTTAAAATATTGCGATTTTGAAGTGGAAGATTGGAATGATTTTATTAGAACTTCCGATGTACCCGTTAGATTTTAGACTGAAACACTTTCTATTTTTTTAGTTAATATGCAATATAAATAAAAGGCTATTGGAAGTATATTTTTCCAATGGCCTAAGTGTTAAATTTTACTATCTTATTCAAATCATCACATTCCAAAATCCTACACAGTTTCTCAAGGGTGTTCAGTGTGATGTTCTTATTCTTTTTCAGAGAATCCAAGGTTTTATTATCGATACCGCTTTTTAAAAGCTGGTATTGAGTGATACCCTTTTGTTCCATGGTTTTCCACAGTGGACTAAAATCTATCATATTGAACACCCCTTTCCGTTTAAAGATAATTCAATTATAGGAGTTACCGTTAGAAAACAATATTGTGGAGATATCCACAATGCTGTATAATAGATATGTGAACGGGAGGCTCCTATTATGCATGAAAGGGAAAAAATATAGGTTGAATGAAAAAGTAACTGCAAAGACAGGAAAGCCTTGATGTTTTGGGATTTTTTGCAGAAGTAAGTGCGTGTCTTTTGAAAAAAGGATTTGAAATAGTGGAAGTCTTTATAAAGATTTTCTGTACTTAAGGAGTGGAAAGTAGGATAATGAGATGAATTTTTGTCATAAAAAACCAGACGGCTGGCTTGTTTTTGCAACACTAACTGCTACCCGTCTTTTCCGTCATTTATGAGAATACCCGTACCCGAAAAAGGATATTTATTTGATTAGTGACGGTTTAAGGGTCACCTGATCAGAGGGAATCTGATTCAGATGACATATTTGTATCAGCTTTTTATCCAAAAGCAGTTGAGCCAATTCAAACGGAGTGTGGCCGTTTAAACTGGCTCTTGCCGTACTGTTAATGTGATTTGCGATCTGAGTGGCAGTTTTTTGTGTAAGTTCGGAAAAACTGCACCCTTTTGGAAGGATATAACGGATGAATTCGTGGTTCTTTTCTAACCGTCCTTTCTGCCAGGAAGCCATAGGATCACAGTAAAAAATCCGTGTACACACTCCCTGTCCATTTTCCCGCCGGAGCCTTCAACGATGTCCATTTCAACAATCTGAGATTCGGGATATTCTGTTAGGTAGTGCTCAAAATCTGTATAAGTGCGATTTTCCCGGTATCCTGGAATTTCACGTTCTTTATGATGCTGCTTACGTGGCTTATAACGGACTTTACGGGGAAGATCCAGGTTAATGGCAGTAAACAGTTTCTGGTCGATATAGTTGTACAGGGTGCGTTGCGAGCAGGGAATTTCAGTGGAATGAGAAAGATAAATATGGCTGAGAGGTTGTCCCTGTTTTAAGAGTGGAGAAATTAGTTTGTCCAGCTGTTCCAGTGATTCAGGGGTCTGATTGATGCCCGAACGGGAAAGGGTTTTAATATTGTGGTAAATATCATCGGCATGTTTGGCTCTGTAAAAGTAGAAATCGTGGGAACAGGAGCGAAGTTCTGGACAGTGATTACAGACATAGGGTGGCTGTTTGAGACGTTCACATTTTCTGGGAGAAAAAAGGGAACAATACAGGGTGCATCGTTTACTGCGGCATTTTGAGCAAAAGGAAGAACACCGGGGATTTCCACAGAGGAATTGGACCCTGCAGGATTTCGCATGTTCACATTCAGAACGTTTTCGTCCGGAAGGATTGGAATAATGAGGAATAACACAACGGTGTTTACGGATTTCTCTTGAAATGGTAGAAGGGGAGCGGTTCAGTGCCCGTGCCATGACAGAGAAGCTGCTGTCCGTTTCCAGCATAGATTCGATGCGGATACGGTCAGAAAGAGTAAGATGATTCATAAAGACCTCCAATCTGATTCGGGTATCAGGTACTTCCATAATAGCTGATTGCAAGAGTAAATGCCACCCTGCGATTGTAGGACTTACTGCAAAGTGAAATGCAACAGGAGGGATGAAAAGGAGAAAAAAGTTGCAATAAGTTTTTCATTTAACATGTTACAAAATATTTGAAAAAAATTAGCACTCACCTCTTGACAGTGCTAACAATGCGTGCTATAGTACAGATATAACAAAGATAACAAGTGAAACAGACAGGGAAATGGATCTGGTTTTGCTTTTCATAAAAGGAGGATGCAGTTATGTTAAGACCGAGTATTTTTTCAAATAATTTTATGGATGATTGGTTTGATGATATGTTTACGTTTCCGACGGAATCCCACAGACAGGAGAAGAAGAGTACGGTAGTGATGCGTACCGATGTAAAAGATCTGGGAGATGTTTACCAGCTGGAGATGGAGCTGCCGGGATATAAGAAAGATGAGATTCATGCGGAACTTCATGAAGGATATCTGACGATTGCGGCAAAGAAGCAGGAAGAGAAGCAAGAGGAGTCCAATGGCAGATATATCAGAAGAGAGCGTTATACTGGCGAGTGCAGAAGAAGCTTTTTTGTAGGTAAGAGCATTACAGAAGAAGATGTTCAGGCAGCGTTTGAGGATGGAGTGCTGAAGCTGACGGTTCTGAAGGAAGAGAAGAAACCGAAGGTAGAGGAGAAGAAGTATATTAATATCGGCTGATGAATGGATGAAGGATAGGAGGTGGGCGACAGAATGTGAGATATTCTGCCGCCCATCGTTTGTCCTCAATGAGTAACCGTTCAGCCCGCGCCATTCGTAAAACCGCACTGCGTGCTTATTGTGGCTGTCGCCACTGTTTTACTCATTTACAGGCGCTCAGCTCATAGGTCTGACCGGTTTCCGCTACAGCCCTATGGCTGAACTGTTACCCCAATGATATTGTGGATTCCAAGGTCGTGCTGTTTCATGCAAGTATGAACAGCAGGATCTTTTGCTTCTGGCATTATTTTATGGAACAAATGAAAAAATAAGAGCGGAATTGTTACCTGAAATTTATGAAAACGTACATTGCTATTTTGTCCCGTTTGCTATATACTTGAGCTAGGTTATTCCGAAAAAGGCGGATAATCCAGGGAAAAAATACAAGGAAAGTGAGAAAAAATATGAAGAAAATTATTTCTGGTAAGGTACGTGACGTGTATGAGGTAAATGAGAAGCAGTTGGCAGTTGTGACCACTGACCGTATTTCCGCATTTGATGTCATCCTGTCATCCATGGTAGAGAAAAAGGGAGTTGCGCTGAATCTGATCTCCAATTATTGGTTTGATCTGACAAAGGATATCATTCCGAATCATATTGTTTCCACTGAATTAAAGGATATGCCGGAATTTTTTGCATCCGATGCTGCGGCATATGATAAGCGTACGGTTTTGGTGAAGAAGCTGAAGATGCTTCCCTATGAGTTTGTTGTAAGAGGATATATTTTCGGAAATATGTGGAAAGCATATCAGAATAAGACAGAGTTTTGTGGATATACGATTGAAGGTGATTATCAGCTGGCACAACAGTTGGAGACACCGATTCTGACTCCTTCTTCCAAGAATTCCGAGGGACATGATGAGTATATCTCCATGGATCAGCTTTATAGTGAGATCGGAAAGGAAAAGGCAGATGAAATCTGCGGAATTTGTCTGAAATTGTATCAGCGTTGCTATGAGCATGCAAAGGAACGCGGTATTCTGATTGCAGATACGAAGTTTGAATTTGGTTACGACGAAGATGGCAATCTGACACTGGCAGATGAGATTTTCACACCGGATTCCAGCCGTTTCTGGGATGCTTCCGAGTATCATGTGGGAGAATCTCCAAAGTCTTATGATAAGCAGTTCGTGCGTGACTGGCTGATTGCCAACCATTTGGATGGTGTGACACCGGCTCCGGAGATGCCGACAGATGTTTTGGAGGCTACTGCGAAGACATATAAAGAGTGTTATCAGAAGATTACAGGCAGAGACGAATATTAAACATAGTTCGGAATCATTACAAACATAAAGAATGAGGGTTTCCCCAATGTCCTTGAGACATATGGAAAACCCTCATTTTTTGTGCGCAGACAACGAGACGCGCAGGATCAGCATTCATCTTCCAGAGTGGGCAGGACGATGGAGACGGTGAACAGGTCTCCCTGGGTATCCACATAAAATTGTCCGCCCAGCAGATTGGTCAGTGTCTGTACGGTGGAGAGACCAAGACCGTTTCCTTCTGTATGGCGGGAGGTATCTCCCCGGACAAAACGTTCGGTGAATTCATCGGGGGACAGGGTGAGTTCATCCCTGGAGATGTTGCGCAGGGTGAAGGTAACCTGTTCGCCGTCTTCTTTGACGTTTACATAGACCCGGGTTCCTTCCAGGGCATATTTGATGACATTGCCGTACAGATTTTCCATAATCCGCCAGATTTTACCGCCGTCGGTCATGACATAGACGGGATCGGAGGGAAGATGGCTTTTTATGGAAAGATTGCGGGCTTCCAGTTGTTCGGAAAATTCACCGTTGGCCTGGCGGACGATTTCAAGAAAATCACAGCGCTGCATATGGGGCGGTTCTGCGCCGGAGGAAAATCGGGATAAGTCCAGAAGATTTTCGGTCAGATCCCGCAATTGGGCGGATTTTGTTTCCAGAACGCGGATGTAATCGTCGTAAGCCGGGTCGGAGGGAAGGGATTTTTTGAGAAGCTGAATATAGTTTAATATGGATGTCAGGGGGGTTTTCAAGTCATGGGAAAAATTGGTAATGAGTTCCGCTTTCAGACGTTCTCCTTTCAGACGCTCATCGGCTGCCGACATGAAGTCGTTTTGGATTTGTTCTAGGTTGGTTTCCATGGAAGAAAAGGGCCATGGAAGCAGGGGGTATTCCTGTTCCGGTGTATTGTCTGCCAGATTTTTTATCCGCTTTTTTAAAGAGAGCAGAGAGTAAAAGCGGGAAAGGGCGAGAAGGATCAGAAAACCTTGCAGCAAATAGAAGATCCAGCGGATGCGGGCCGGAACGTATCCGGCTATGACTATGGGGATACAAAACAGGATCAAAAACAAAAGAAAGAGGAATAAGTCATTCTTTTGGGTCAGAAGCTGTCGGAAAAATAAGTGGGATGACACGTTGATATGGAGATCGTGAAAGCGGAGTTCCCTTACGAAGCGCATCAGGAAAAACAGGGCCCATCCGGTACAAAACAGGGAGATCAGCCAGAAGGTGATCATGGAGACATCCAAAAAGGGCAGAAGAAAGGCGATCACGGCGCAGAAGAGAAAACAGTAGAGGTTAAAATCCCAAAAGAAGAATCTGGGAAATAACAGGGAGATGATGCTTGTTGTCTCTTTGCGGTCCGCAAAAGGCTGTCTGGAAAGGATATGAAAAAGGGTAAGGGTAATGATAAGCAGAATGGGGGTGGCGATCAGAATAGGGATGCCGAGCATGTGGAAAGTGTCAAACAGAAACCGCTCCACGATGTAGGGAGAGTGGCGATCCATATAGGCGGTGGAGAGATAGCTGGACATAGTATAATTGATCGGGGAATCCTGAGTGGAAAACGGCAGGGAAGGGAGGGCCTGGTGGGTATAGAGAGAAAGTGAAGGCATATTGTGTACAGGATAGGAGGAACAGGAATAACTGGCGATATTTGTTGACAGCAGATTCTGATACTCCGAGGTGTTTCTGTATACAATGACTTGTTTCGAATCATTATAAATAAAACTATACTCAAAAAGAAGCGGTGTTTCCGGGGGCGCATAGTTGACGATATAAATCTGGCTGTTATTTTGTGCAGGCTGGATGGAAAGCTGTCCGGGATCGATTTCCAGGGCTTGATTCAAATAGGTTTTATATAAATCCGCAAGGGCACCTGTATCATTATAGGTGTTTTTGGAGAAGAGATCGCTTCCGAATGTGGCAAAGCACCGGATCAGAAATACGCTTAAGATGACAAATGCCGAAGCGAATAGATAGAGCAGGATATTTAAAAAACGATATTTGAGCTTTTTCATAAAAATACATCTCCTTTCCCCGATGGGTTTATTCCAGATTTTCTATTTTATATCCCAGTCCCCAGACGATTTTCAGATAGCGGGGATTTTTGGGATTGATTTCGATTTTGTCGCGGATATGGCTGATATGTACTACTACTTTTTTTTCGGCACCGTCAAAGGGTTCATTCCACACCTGTTCATAGATTTGAGGGATGGAAAAAACCCGTCCTTTGTTTGAGGTAAGGAAAAATAAGAGATTATATTCAGTAGGGGTCATGCGGATGAGTTCTCCGTCCACCCGTACTTCTTTTTTTGCGTTGTCGATGGTGAGTCCGCCGGTTTTCAGAAGTTCCGGTTGATTGAAGCCCCCAAGAGAGATGTACCGGCGAAGATTGGACTTCACTCGGGCGGTCAGTTCCAGAGGCTGAAACGGTTTACAGATATAGTCATCCGCTCCGGCATTGAGTCCGATGATTTTATCCGTGTCCTGGGTTTTTGCAGATAGAAACAGGATGGGAACGGGATTGGTCCGGCGGATTTTGCGGGCCAGGGTGAGACCGTCTATTTTTGGCATCATGATATCCAAGATGATGAGATGGATGGTTTCCTGCTTCAGTTTGCGGAGTGCTTCTTCTCCGTCAAAGCAGCAGATGACTTCGTATCCGGCTTCTTCCAGATAGATACGGATTACTTCAACGATTTCTTTTTCGTCATCACAGACTAGGATTCGATACATGATAAAATCCCCCCTTGAAAGAATGAATTTATTTAAACGTAATAGTTCAGCCATATGGCGCGGATTGAATTGTTACATTTAGATATTAGTATACTATGATTTTCGTTTTTTTGCCACAAAGAAAGATGGATCCATTGGCCGCTGTAGGGATGAAAATGGTAAGTTTTGGAAAGAATGCAGGAATAGTTGTCGGGCAGCCGGGCAGTCAGATCGGTTTTTTCACTGTCGATGATCCACAGTCTGGATACGGGTGCATTGGCCAGTTCCTCCGGGGATCGATCCATAAGGGAGGAAAAACCCATCCGTCCGTTTTTCTCATTCCAGGAAAATTCATTGTAGAAGTAAAGCGGGTGTTGGGCAAAAAATACAGCTGCCTGACACCCCACGTTCAGATCGGAAAAGAAAAAGGCATCTTCCGGTGTGAGATTGGCTTCAATCGTTTCTTTCCATTCGGCATTTTCTGATTTCATCATGGCGTCCAGGCGGATTGTAGCACTTTTGGTTCCAAGAAAGAGAAGGACGAAGGAAAAAAGGATGGGAATCCATTTTTTTTGTACGGAAGAAAAAAGTAAAGCAACTAGAAGCCAGTACAGACCGCACATGGGAAACAGATAGCGGGGAAGAAAAACAGGGCGAAAGAGGGAGAGGAGGAGTCCGCTTCCGCATACAAAGAGTATGGGAAGAAGGCAGGAGAGGATGGCTTTTTTTACCGGAAGGCTTTGGAAACGGCGGGTGATAATGGCGAGAAGAAGAAGCAGGCCAAAGAGGATACCGCTGATTTTTAGGGCCAGGGAGGGGAAAAGGGCACCCTGCTGGAAAAAAGTCAGGATTTCTTTTAAAACTTCAGGATATTGTATGGTAATCCAGAATCCCTGCGCTACGGCTGTGGCCTGTCGGTATAACAGGAGAAAGCCGGGGATGTAGAGAAGCAGCTGGGAAAGGGCGGTGAGACACCAGGGCAGGAACAGATCCCGTTTTCTTTTCCATGCCAGCGGGAGCAGAAAAATCTGGAGAGTTGCAGCTGCGGCCAGGGCATAGTAATGGGTATAGGCGGCCAGCAGAGTGAAAAATGCCATGCAGATCCATGAACGGCGGGAGGCTTTTTTGGTGGGAGAGAGAACCGTGGTCTGCAGGATGGAGTAGGACGCCAGGAAGGCGCAGAAGACAAACAGGGCAGCCCAGGAGTACATGCGTATCTGTAAGGTATAGTAGAAGGTGGATGGTGCAAATCCTACGAAGAGGGAAAAGAGCAGTCCGCAGCCACAGCCAAACAAACGGCGGATATGGGTATATCCCAGCAAAGAAAGCAGGCATATGGGAAAGATACAGAAAAGCCGAAGCAAAAGAATGCTGGCTTGCGGATCAAGGGATGGCTGCAGGCCGCAGAGGGAAAGCAGAGCTTTGGCCATGAAGTAAAAAAGGGGCGGATGGACGTCTGCGCAGGCAGATACAAATAGTTGGGAGAGAGGCTGATCCAACAGGCAGAGGGTATAGGCTTCATCAAACCAGAGTACGTCAGAAAGGACGCCGCAGCACAGCAGGATGGCGGTCAGAAGAATGATCAGAAGATGGAGATATTTTATCGATGATGTTATCATTGATTTTATCGATGATGTTATCATTGGATACCTTCCTTTCGTTATAGCAGTCTGCCAGGTAGAGGGGGCGGTGTCTGGCTTCTGCCAGGATGCGCCCCACATATTCCCCGAGGATGCCCAGAAGTAAAAACTGGATGCCAAATAAAAACAGGAAAAAGGTAAGGCCAAAGGCAAGATAGGGGGATTGTTTGACGGACAGGAAAACGATACCGGTGAACAGGGTAATGACGGAGAAAAACAGGCAGGAGATTCCCAAGAAGGAAGCCGTTTTTAATGGGGAAACGCTTAAGGATGTGATGCCGTCTATGGCCAGGTTCCATAATTTTTTATAATTCCATTTGGTTTTTCCGGCAGCGCGTTTGGGACGTTCAAAAGGAATTCCTTTTTTGGCGTACCCGATCCAGGAAAAGAGACTTTTGGAACAGCGGCCCTGTTCCCGTAGATTTCTGAGGGCGTATACACAACGCCGATCCAGAAGCCGGAAATCTCCGGTATCTTTTTGAATGGGGATGGCGGATAATTTTTGAAGGAAGCGATAGTAAAAAAATGCGGTGGAGCGTTTGAGCAGGCTTTCTCCCTCCCTGGAGGTCCGCTGGGCATAAACATCGTCATAGCCATTTTCCCACTGGGCCAGCATGTGAGGAATCAGCTCGGGAGGATCCTGCAGATCGGCATCCATTAAAATCAGTGCGTCTTCGTCAAAATAATCCATTCCCGCAAGGATAGCGGTTTCTTTCCCGTAATTTCTGGATAAAGATAAATAGGAAAAACGGCGGTCTTTTTGGCGCATGGCTTTCAGGATGGATAGGGTGTGATCGGTGCTTCCGTCATTAACCATGAGGAAACGAAACTGGTAAGGCAGAGGATTACAGACAGAGAGCAGACGCTTTTCCAAAAGGGGAAGAACCTGTTCTTCATTATAAACAGGAATCAGAATACAGATTGATTTCATAAAAAACCTCCTTTCTGTGACGGTACTTGTTTTTATTTTCTTATCTTCAGAGTAACAAAAAGAAGTAAGGATGATAGAAGAAAAAAGGTAAAGAATTGGTAAATATCATATGGAAACGAGAAAAATAGGGATGCCTTAGAAGGGGCGGAACAAAAATCACATTTACAAATCTGTGCTTTGTGTTATGATAAAGGAATAAAAGGAGCAGTGAAACACTGGAAAAATCGTAACAGTTCAACTTGCGCCATTCATAAAACCGCACTGCGTGCTTATTGTGGCTGTCGCCACTGTTTTACTCATTTACAGGCGCTCAGCTCATAGGACTGACCGGTCGAAAAATTATGCAAGCATAATTTTCTCTCCCGTTACAGCCCTATGGCTGAACTGTTACGAAAAATCAAAGAATGATGGAGAAATACATGAGCGAACTGACACATTTTGATAGAAATGGAAATGCGGTGATGGTGGATGTCTCAAAAAAAGGAGAGACGGAGCGCATGGCTGTGGCCCGTGGTGTGATAAAAGGAAATGCTGCTGTTTTTCAGGCAGTGAAGGAAGGAACGGTAAAAAAAGGAGATGTTTTGGGAGTGGCCCGGGTGGCCGGTATTATGGCGGCGAAAAAAAACAGTGAGTTAATTCCCATGTGTCATCTTCTGATGCTGACATCTTGCGGCATTGAATTTATGATGCATGAAGAAAATCACAGCATAGAAGCGGTGTGTACCGTGAAAACCACCGGAAAGACCGGTGTGGAGATGGAAGCACTGACCGGAGTCAGTGTGGCACTTTTGACCATATATGATATGTGCAAAGCACTGGATAAGGGAATGGTCATTGGGGAAATCTGCCTGCTTGAAAAAACAGGGGGAAAGAGCGGAACATATAGAAGAGAGGATGAGTCGGATGATTGACCAATATAATCGTGTGATTGATTATCTGCGCCTTTCCGTGACGGATCACTGCAATATGAATTGTTGTTACTGTCGGCCGGAAGGGGAATGTTTTCAGAGGAAACAGGCCTCTGAGGTTCTTTCTTTGGAAGAATATTATGAGCTGTGTACTTGTTTTGCCCAGCTGGGGATTACAAAAATCAAGGTGACGGGCGGGGAGCCGCTGGTACGGCCCGGAGTCATTTCTTTGATGCGCCGGATTAAGATGATACCGGGGATAAAAAAGGTGACTCTTACGACCAATGGACTGAAACTTTCAGAGGCAGCAGAGGAACTTTCCCAGGCAAAAATTGATGGAATTAATGTGAGTCTGGATTCCTTTTCTCCCGCTTGTTTTTCACAGATTACCGGGGTGAAAGACGGAAAAAAGGCACTGGAAAAGATTTTATCCGGTATGGAACAGGTAATCCGTTTGGGAATTCCTTTAAAAATCAATACGGTTTTTATGAAAGGAAGGAATGAAGAGGAATTGGATTCCTTTGTACAAATGGTGAAAAAATGGCCGGTATCGGTGCGATTTATTGAGATGATGCCCATTGGAGAGGGGATCCGTTTTCCCACGGTTTCCGGAGAAGAGATACTAAGGCGTCTCCGTCTGATGGAAGGGGAACTGACCGTTTTTCATAAAACCTTGGGAAATGGTCCGGCGGTTTATTATACGGCAGAGGGATGGAAGGGGCAGATTGGTCTGATCCGTGCTGTGACGGAGCCCTTTTGCAGATCCTGCAACCGAATTCGTATGACGGCGGATGGAAAATTACGCCTTTGCCTGGCCTATGAACAGGGAATTGATCTGGCTGCTATGTACCGAAAAGGAATGAGCAGGGAAGAGATAAAGACAGAAATTCAGAAAGCCGTTTTTCAAAAACCGGCATCCCATCCCTTTGACCAGTGGAGAAAAACCGGCAGAGAGACAGAGGGACGGGATATGTGGCAAATCGGCGGATGAGGAATGGGAAAAAAAGAAAGGAAGTAAAAATGAAAAAATGGTTTTTGGGATGTCTGGCTGTAGCGGCAGCCGGATTGATGGTAGCATGTGGAACAGATGCCGAAGTGAAGAATGAAACAGAGAGTGTAAAGTCTGCGGAAATGGAAGAAACCGTGAAATCTTCTGCCGAAGGAGAGGAAACGGCAGGAGAGACAGAAGGGGAACAGCAGGAGGTAACGATTCTTGTGGCAGCGGCAGCCAGCCTGAAGTATTCGTATGATGAACAATTGATTCCTATGTTTACAGAAAAATATCCCTGGATTCATGTGGAGGGAACCTATGACAGTTCGGGAAAGCTGCAGACGCAAATTGAAGAGGGGATGGAAGCGGATATTTTTATGTCAGCGGCCATGAAACAGATGAATGATCTGGAGAAGAATGGTTATGTGGATGAAGAAGATGTGGTAAAACTTTTGGAAAATAAAATTGTATTGGTGGTGCCTCAGGGAGAAGAGGACGGATTCACATCCTTTGAAGATATCACAAAGGCAGACAGCATCGCCTTGGGAGATCCGGAAAGTGTGCCTGTGGGACAATATGCAAAAGAATCGTTGACGAACCTCGGAATCTGGGAAGAGGTGGAAGCCAAAACCAGTTTCGGTACCAATGTGACAGAGGTTTTAAACTGGGTGGCAGAAGGAAGTGCAGATGCCGGGATTGTGTATGCAACGGATGCCGCTACCACAGATCAGGTTTCGGTGGTAGCAGAAGCTCCGGCTTCCAGTTTAGGCGAACCGGTGATCTATCCGGTGGCCATGATCAATCGTTCCAGCCATGAGGAGGCAGCACAGTTATTTGTGGAGTTTTTACAGAGCGAAGAGGCCATGGCTGTATTTGAAGAATATGGTTTTTCACCGGCATCATAAAGGATAGGAAAAGATGGGAGGATGGGATAGATGGATTGGTCACCCATATGGATTTCTTTAAAGACAGCGTCGGCAGCGATTGCCATTACCTTTGTTTTGGGATTACTTGCCGCATGGGGAGTCATACGTATCAGGAACAGAAAAATCCGGATGATTTTCGATGGGATACTGACACTTCCCATGGTACTCCCTCCCACAGTAGCCGGTTTTTTCCTTCTTTATCTGTTGGGGGTAAAACGGCCCATCGGTCAGTTCTTTATTGAATATTTTGGTGTGAAAATTGCATTTTCCTGGCAAGCCACTGTCATTGCCGCCGTGGTGATTTCCTTTCCGCTTATGTACCGGGCGGCCAGAGGCGCGTTTGAGCAAGTGGACCAAAATCTGGTACATGCTGCCAGAACGCTGGGAATGGGAGAGATCCAGATTTTTTTCCGGGTTTTGCTTCCAAATGCGGTTCCGGGAATTGTATCCGGAGGTGTTTTGGCATTTGCCAGGGGGCTGGGAGAGTTTGGCGCCACGGCCATGATTGCCGGTAATATTGCGGGAAAAACCAGAACCCTGCCATTGGCTGTCTATTCCGAGGTGGCCGCCGGTCATATGGATACGGCTTGGAATTATGTATGGGTCATGATCGTAATTGCCTTTTTGGCAGTGCTTCTTATGAATATGGCCGGAAACCGAAAGAACAGGTGGGAGTAATGAAGGAAAGAGGATACGAATCCGGCAGTCTTCAGATACAGATGAAAAAAAAACTGCGGGATTTTACATTGGATGTTTCTTTTGCCACACAGAGAAATTCCGGGCAGGGGGACGGCTGTGTGGGAATTTTGGGGGCTTCCGGGTGCGGAAAAAGCATGTTGTTGAAATCCATTGCCGGAATCGAAGAACCGGATGAGGGAAGGATTTGTTTAAATGGCAAGGTATTGTATGACGGAAAACAGAGGATCAATCTTCCGCCGCAAAAAAGACGGGTAGGGTATCTGTTTCAGGATTATGCGTTGTTTCCCAATATGACGGTGAAAGAAAATATTTCGGCCGGGCTAAAGACCGGAATCTATAAGAAGAAAAAAAGCTTGTCGTCCGACGAAATAAAAGAGCGGGTGATGGGCCTGGTGCATTGGTTTCACCTGAAGGGATTGGAAAATCAGTATCCCAACCATTTATCCGGGGGGCAGAAACAGAGAGTGGCTTTGGCACGGATTTTGTGCTATGAGCCGGAAGTGATTCTTTTGGATGAACCGTTTTCTGCGATGGATGCCCATTTAAAAGAACAGCTTCGGATGGAGGTTATGCGTGTCATAAAAGAGTATCCGGGCGAGGCGGTTCTGGTGACCCATGATCGGGATGAGGCCTATCAGCTTTGTGATCGTCTGATTCTGATGGATCGGGGAGAGATCATCGGGCAGGGAAAGACAAGAGATCTATTTCAAAATCCGGGTACCGTGCAGGCGGCTTCCATTACCGGATGTAAAAATATATCGGAGATCCGTCGTATCAACGGACATCGGGTTTTTGCCCTGGATTGGAATGTGGAGTTGGAAGTGGAGCGGGAAGTGGATGATTCTGTGACGCATATCGGAGTGCGTGCCCATGATCTGATTCCCCTTTCTTCTGCCGATGAAATCAGCGGTAAGCATGAAAATGTGGTGGATTTGGGAAAGGCAACGGTCTGTGAGATGCCTTTTGAATGGTATGTGACACTGGAAAACGGGCTTTGGTGGAAGTTGGGAAAGCAAGCCGGGGAGTATGCCCATGTCCTTACTTTGCCGAAAGCAGTCAGAATTCCCAGAGATGTCGTGTTACTATTAAAAGAAAGGGAATAAACGGAGAGAATAGTGAAAGATGGGAGGAAACAGAGATGAAAATGCTGTTGAAAGAGCGATTTTTTTCTTGGTTGGACAGCTATGATATTTATGATGAAGATGGTGGGACGCTATTCACAGTAGAGGGAAAAATGAGTTTTGGCCACTGTCTGATGGTAATGGATAAAAACGGAGAGCATGTGGGAACTCTGAAAGAAAAGGTGTTTCACTTTCTTCCTCAATTTGAAATTTATGAAAAAGATGCCATGATCGGTACGGTTCAAAAAGAATTTTCTTTTTTAACGCCTAAATTTCATGTGGATTTTAATGGATGGAATGTGGAAGGGAATTTTTTGGAATGGGATTATTCCATCAAAGATGCTTATGGAAAAACAGTGGCGTCCATCGGAAAAGAGATTGTCCGCTGGACAGATACCTATGTGATTGATGTAGTCGAGGAGAAAGATGCATTATATGCGCTGATGCTGGCATTGGCCATTGATGCTGAAAAATGTTCAAGAAATTGAAAGATCACCATAAAAAAACAAGGAAAAACCGTGGAAGCGGGGAGGTAATGTACCATCCGTTTCCACGGTTTTTCTTGTATTATTTGCCCGGGTGTCTGCGCACGGCAGTATCCTGAAAAGAAAAATAATCCGGACGATGCCTGGACTGGGTATATTCAAACATGACCCCATCGGCATCAAAGGTCTGGCTGGTTACAACCGCGAGACAATTGTAATCATTTAGTTCCAGGTATTTTTCATCGATTTCCGTAATATGTTCTACGGTGATTTTCCGTTTGCTGGTGACGATGGAAAGGCCGATGGTCTGTTCCAGATAATCATAAATGGAGCCGGATGCGATTTCTTCTGTCAGATGTTTAACCACGTCTTTTAAAAAGAGATTGATATCTAAAATTAAGGGGCGATGGTCTAAGAAACGGACACGCTGGATATAATATAATTCACTGCCTACGGGAAAACCGTATTTTTTACTGGTCCGTTCATCCGCTGTCAGTTCCATAAAACAAACAACCCTGGTGGTGATATTCAAATGATTTCTTTGTGCAGATTCCCGGAATGATTCGATGGTGCCCATGGTGAATACTGCCTGCTCCACAGGTTGGAAAATGACACGAACCCCGATTCCGTGGAGGGATTGGACATATCCTTCGGAAGCCAGAACAGAAATGGCGCGGCGAATGGTATTTCGGGAGCATCCGTAGGTGGTTACCAAATGGTTTTCTGATGGAAGAAGAGACTGGAACGGATAGTCTTCGGCTTCTATTTTTCGCTTTAGATCTTTATAAATCAAGTCAAATTTTGCTTTTGGCATAATAAAGTCTCCCTTCGCAGTTAAGGATAAAAAAAATATGATAAAAAGTCAATAGGATTTTCGAAAACATTGTTGACATGTTTAAACAAGTATGTTATAACGAAGTAAAGATGTTTAAACAAGTAAAGACTGTATTCAAAAGGAAGAATACAGGAGACCCTTATGGGATTGGAAAGGAGAGGGATCATGGGTAAGTATACGGAGGATTCCAAAGAGCTGTTAAAACTGATCGGCGGAAAGGAAAATATCGCAGCAGTTTCCCACTGTATGACGAGAATGCGATTTGTGCTAAATCAGCCGGATCAGGCAGATGTGAAAGCCATAGAAGGGATGAAGACAGTAAAGGGGAGTTTTACCCAGGCAGGGCAGTTTCAGGTAATCATCGGAAATGATGTGGCAGAATTTTATAATGATTTTATAGCGGTAGCAGGGATTGAGGGAGTTTCCAAAGAAGCAGTAAAGGCGGCTGCGAAAAAAAATCAAAATCTTCTTCAGCGAATCGTGGGTGTGATAGCGGAAATTTTTGCACCGCTGATTCCTGCGATTATTGTAGGAGGTTTGATTTTAGGTTTTCGAAACATTATTGACAGTTTGTATTTATTTGAAAACGGTACAAAGACACTTTGTGATATCAGCCAGTTCTGGTCAGGTGTAGATTCCTTTTTATGGCTGATCGGCGAAGCGGTTTTCCAGGTGGGAATACCTGTGGGAATTTGCTGGTCGGTGGCCAGAAAAATGGGAACAACAGAGATGCTTGGAATCGTTTTGGGACTGACGCTGGTTTCCGGACAGCTTTTAAATGCGTATAGTGTGGCGACAACAGCGGCAGAAGAAATTCCAAAATGGGATTTTGGGTGGTTTCAGATTAATATGATCGGTTACCAGGCCCAGGTAATTCCGGCGATTTTAGCAGCGTTTACGCTGGTTTATCTGGAACGATTTTTCAAGAAGATCACGCCTCAGGCAATTTCTATGATTGTGGTTCCGTTTTTCAGTTTGTTGCTGTCGGTGATCGCGGCTCATTGGGTTTTAGGTCCCATCGGATGGAAGATCGGATCCGCCATTTCTTCTGTTATTTATGCCGGTATCACCGGAAGTTTCCGTGTAATTTTTGCAGCCATTTTTGGTTTCTTTTATGCTCCGTTGGTCATTACCGGACTGCACCATATGTCCAACGCCATTGATTTTCAGCTGGTTTCGGATTATCAGGGAACCATGCTTTGGCCTATGATCGCTTTATCCAATATTGCGCAGGGATCAGCGGTATTGGCTATGATTCGTCTTCAGAAAAAGAATGCCAGAGCACAGGAAGTAAATGTACCGGCATGTATTTCCTGCTATCTTGGTGTGACAGAACCGGCGATTTTTGGTGTTAATTTGAAATATATGTTTCCGTTTATCTGTGGTATGATCGGATCGGCTGCTGCCGCTGTGGTTTCTGTCAGCCTTATGGTAACAGCCAATGCGGTGGGAGTCGGAGGAATTCCGGGCATCTTATCCATTCAGCCTCAATATATGATTTCTTTTGCCATAGCCATGGCAGTAGCCATTGTCGTACCATTTGTGCTGACCTCCATTGTGGGAAAGAAAAAATTATCCAAAGAAGACAGAGGTCTTGGTATCAGCGAGAAGGAAGAGGAAAAAATAGAAGACGCCAGGAAGGCAGACACCATAGAAGTGCGGGCATTTCTTTCAGGAAAATTAATGCCCATTGAAGAAGTAGGCGATGGCGTTTTTTCGGAGAAGATTTTAGGCGACGGACTGGCCATAGAACCGGAAAGTGAAACCGTGCTGGCTCCCTGTGACGGAACCATCAGTACCTTGATGGAAGATTCCAGACACGCGGTAGGAATGGTATTGGAAAACGGAACCGAACTTCTGATTCATGTGGGACTGGATACGGTACAGATGAAAGGCGAGGGATTTACCTATTTGGTGAAGGAGAATGAAGCGGTAAAAGCAGGGACACCTCTTCTTACGTTCAGCCGGGAGAAAATCCGTCAGGCCGGAAAACGGGATGTGACAGTTTTGGCATTCACCGATGGAATAGAAGGAAAGACCATTTCCCTTTATGCAAATGGTTTTGCAGAGGCCGGGAAAACAAAAATTGCAGATATTCAGTGAGAGGTCAGATAAGGAAAGGTTTGGTGGATTTGTATGAGAGATCAATTTCAGGATAAAGTGGTGTATCAGATTTATCCCAAATCCTTTTGTGATACAAATGGAGACGGGATCGGGGATCTGAATGGCGTGACAGAAAAGCTGGAGTATTTAAAAGAACTAGGGATTGATTATATTTGGCTGACTCCGTTTTTTGTCTCTCCGCAGAAGGATAACGGATATGATGTGGCGGATTATAAGAGCGTGGATCCTATGTTCGGCACCATGGAAGATTTTGAACGTCTGGTTCGGGAGGCAGAAAAAAAACAGATAGGAATTATGCTGGATATGGTATTTAATCATACGTCCACATCCCATGAATGGTTTCAGAAAGCTTTACAAGGGGATCCAACCTATATGGATTATTATATTTTTCGGGATTCCCCATCCGATGTGCCGCCCACCAATTGGGTATCTAAATTTGGCGGAAATGCCTGGGAATATGTACCGTCTTTGAAAAAATGGTATCTGCATTTGTTTGACGTGTCCCAGGCGGATTTAAACTGGGAAAATCCGGCCGTGCGGGAAGAATTAAAGCAGGTCATCCGGTTTTGGAAAGAAAAGGGAGTCAAAGGATTCCGATTTGATGTGGTAAACCTGATTTCAAAACCGGAGCGTTTTCAGGATGATTTGGAAGGGGATGGAAGGCGTTTTTATACCGATGGTCCCCATGTTCACGAATTCCTGAAGGAATTGGTCAGGGATACCGGAATTGAGGATATGGTGACGGTAGGAGAAATGTCATCCACATCGCTGGAAAATTGCATCCGCTATTCCAATCCGGAAGAAAAAGAATTGTCCATGGTTTTTAATTTCCATCATTTGAAAGTGGATTACAAAAACGGACAAAAATGGGAATTAATGGAACCGGATTTTATGAAATTGAAAACACTGTTTCAGACCTGGCAGGAAGGGATGCAGGAAGGAAAGGGATGGAATGCTGTTTTTTGGTGTAACCATGATCAGCCCCGTATTGTTTCTCGGTTTGGAGATGAAGGAACTTATTGGAAAGAATCGGCAAAAATGTTGGGAACAGCCATTCATCTCATGCGCGGGACACCCTATGTATACCAGGGAGAGGAATTGGGCATGACGAATGCCGGATATGATGATATTTCCTGTTATAAAGATGTGGAGAGTCTGAATTACTTTTCGATTATGCAAAGGGAAGGAAAGACAAAGGAGGAAGCACTTCACATTTTGAATGCCAGATCCAGAGATAACGGGCGAACCCCTATGCAGTGGAATGATGGCGTATATGCCGGATTTTCAGAAAAAGAACCTTGGATTTCCATCCCGGCAAGTTATAAAACCATTAATGTGGAAGCAGAGAAGAGCGATGCGGATTCTGTATACTACTATTATCAGAAATTAATTTCCTTAAGGAAAACGTCGCCGGTGATTGCCAGGGGAAGGATTCATTTCCTGGAAACAGGACAAGAGGATGTCATGGCATATGACAGAACGGATGAGAAGGAAGAATGGATGATTATCTGTTCCTTTTCAAAGGAGAAGCGTACTCTGGATTTTATAGATCATCTGGAAGAGTATGAGCTTTTGCTGAACAATTATAAGGCGATAGAGGAAGATCATATCCTTCGCCCTTATGAAACGAGGGTTTATAAAAAGGTAACAGTTCAGCCATAGGGCTGTAACGGGAGAGAAAATTATGCTTGCATAATTTTTTGACCGGTCAGACCTATGAGCTGAGCGCCTGTAAATGAGTAAAACAGTGGCGATAGCCACAATAAGCACGAAGTGCGGTTTTACGAATGGCGCGGGCTGAACTGTTACATAAAAAGGTGCGGAAGGCATAAGAAAATATGGGATGGTGCAGCGATTGGCGGCAGAGAGGTTGTCGGCAGTTGCTGCACCATTCTTTGCGTTTGTGTTTCTTAGCGTTTGACAATGCTCATGTGCCGTAAAGTAACATACGAAAGTTTTATAGACAGTAGCCCACTATTCCCAAAAATGAAGTGAACTTCACTTTCTCTGTTGACATTTTCGTATCTTAGTGGTAATATGAAGTTAGCTTCACAAGAAGCGAGCTTCATATTATAGAGAGCGGGTGGTATTGATTGAAAACAAGAGTGAAAGAATTACGAACACAATTCAAGCTAACTCAACAGCAATTAGCCGACTTAGTTCATGTTTCAAGCAGAACCATTATTTCTATTGAAAAAGAACAGTATAGTCCATCATTGATGTTGGCATATAGAATTGCAGAAATATTTGGTGTGACTGTTGAAGAATTGTGTTGTCTAAAAGAAAACAAAGAATTGGAGGATAAGAATTATGAAGCGAATTAAAAATGTGAGAAGTTTTGTTACGGCAATTATAGTTTTGATTTTGGGAGGTGTTTGCTTCGGTATTATTGCCTTTCGCGGTATGGAAACAAGACTTCTTATAGCGGGAATTATTTTACTTGCTTGGAGTGCAATCAATTTCTTTTCTGCCTTTACTAAATTAAGTCTTGATAAGCAATCTGAAAGGGTTACGGATGAACGCGATAAGTATATTACGATGAAAAGTAGTAGAAAAGCCTTATTGATTACAAATTATCTAATTAGTGCTGCTTGTTTCATCAATATGTTTTTGTTCGCCATCTTAAAATGGGAGCAACTGCTTACAGTAGCAATTACACTTTGCGTTGTCTTATTCCTCATGCTTTTTGTCATAATTGTATGCAACATATATTATGAGAAACACGAATAATTGAGTATCTTATTTTACAAGGCACTTGTAAAATACAACTAAGAGAAATTTGAAAGAAAATAGCAAAGCCAGCCGAGCCTGTCAACGGTCAAGATGAACGGCGCATACGCGCCGCCGTTGACAGCCCCGCCCGCCTTTGCAGATAGGCAATCAAGGGGCGGGCAGCAAGGGATGCTGCCGCCCCACACCATTATCAGAAAGGGGGAATTTCCATGACCGAGATTGAAGCCTATCAAGAGTATATCCGGTGCAAGCACAACGCCTTTTGTAAAGCCGTTATTCGGTATGCCGCCATCGGGAAAATCATACGGCTGCGGCAGAAATGGGAACGGGAAGTTTCCCTTGACTATCTGATGAATGAGAAGTTTGTCCAGTTTGCCGAGCCGGAGCCGGACGAGGAATACCCCTTTACCGTCTGCGGCCAGACCGTCCTATTGAGCAATGCTGCCCTTGCCGACGCGATCTCTGTTTTGCCGGAGCAGACACAGGAAGAAATCCTGCGCTATTATTTTCTGCGCCAGCCGCAGCGCGTGATCGGCGCGTACATTGGCCGGTCACGCAGCACAGCGGGGCGGCATATCCAGCTTGCCTTGCAGCGGCTGCGCGAAGAAATGGGGGCGAGCCGGTATGAGTAGACTTCTCCCCTATGAAACAATCCTCAAAGCCCGTGAGGGCGACCCGGAAGCCGTGAACGCTGTCCTGCTCCACTACGCCGGATATATCCGCTATTTCTCCAAAGTGAACGGGCAGGTCAACGCCGAGGTGGAGGACTATGTAAAGCAGCGGTTAATTGACTGTCAATTCAAGTTCCGGCTCGACGATCCGCCGGACAAGCCATAAAAACCGAATACCAGCAGCCACCAGCGCGGCCAGCGAAAGCAGTAAGTCTTGAAAAAGATTTACTGCTTTTTTGTCGTCCGGCTCCGCTCCCGGCCATTTTGCCCCCTGCCGGTTGTAGTAGTAAGTGAGGGAGGAACTTTTCTGCATTGGTGTTTGGCATTTTGGATGTTTTACCCGTGGTGGAGAGCAAAGGGCAAGATTTTTGCCAGCACCGGGTAGAAACCAATGCGTCCGGTATCATTTTAGCGAAAGCGGGCAGAAATGCCCTTTGCAGGATTAGTAGTAGCAGAAAAAGAGAAACAAACTTTTGTGGTTGCGGTTTTCCCAAAAAGTGGTGGACGGAAGCGAGGGGAAGTTTGCAGTCACGGAGAGCAAGTTTCTACCACGGTGCCAAAATCCGCAATTCTGCGGTTTTGCCCCTCGCGGGAAACTTGTTGGGGAGTGCCTTCCCCAAACCCTGCTTTGCGGCTTGCGCCGCTTATCCCCGCCGCGCTCATGCGGCAAGAAAGGAGGTCACACCATGCGAAAGAAATACAACACGCCCCACCGCAGCCGCGTTGTAAAAACTCGGCTGTCCGAAGATGAATATGCCGACTTCACAGCGCGGCTTGCCCCTTATGGTATCAGCCAGTCCGAATTTCTCCGGCAGGCGATACGACGGACGACCATACGCCCGGTTGTCCATGTGTCGGCGGTCAATGACGAACTGCTCTCCGCTGTCGGGAAGCTGACAGCCGAGTACGGCAGGATCGGCGGCAACCTCAATCAGATTGCCCGGTATCTGAACGAGTACGGCGCACCCTACAACGCCCTTTCCGGCGAGGTACGCGCCGCCATAGCCGACCTTGCCGCCCTCAAGTATGAAGTCCTCAAGAAAGTAGGTGACGCGGTTGGCAACACTCAAACATTTAGGCTCTAAAAACGCCGACTACGGAGCCGCCGAAGCCTATCTGACCTTTGAGCATGACGAGTTTACCATGAAGCCCACCCTTGACGAACAGGGGCGGCTTATCCCCCGCGAGGACTACCGGCTGTCCACGCTGAACTGCGGCGGGGAGGATTTTGCCGTTGCCTGTATGCGCTCCAATCTCCGCTACGGAAAGAACCAGCGGCGGGAAGATGTGAAAAGCCACCACTACATCATCAGCTTTGACCCACGGGACGCAGCGGACAACGGCTTGACCGTAGACAGGGCGCAGGCGTTGGGCAAGAAGTTTTGCTCCGAGCATTTCCCCGGCCACCAAGCCCTGATATGCACCCACCCGGACGGGCATAACCACAGCGGCAACATTCATGTGCATATCGTTATCAACAGCCTGCGGATTGAAGAAGTCCCGTTCCTGCCCTACATGGACAGGCCAGCCGACACGAAAGCCGGGTGCAAGCACCGCTGTACCGACGCGGCCTTGCGTTACTTCAAATCCGAAGTCATGGAGATGTGCCACCGGGAGGGGCTTTACCAAATCGACCTCTTGAACGGCAGCAAGAACCGCGTCACGGAACGGGAGTATTGGGCGCAGAAAAAGGGACAGGCCGCGCTGGACAAGCAGAACGCTCCCTTGCTTGCGGAGGGTATCACACCCCGGCAGACCAAGTTTGAAACGAACAAGGAAAAGCTGCGGCAGACCATACGCAAAGCCCTTTCCACCGCTGCCAGCTTTGACGAGTTTTCCTCTCTGCTGCTGCGGGAGGGCGTGACCGTCAAGGAGAGCCTGGGGCGGCTTTCCTACCTCACGCCGGACAGGACGAAGCCCATTACCGCCCGGAAGCTGGGCGACGATTTTGACCGCGCCGCTGTTCTTGCCGTTTTGGAGCAGAACGCCGCCAGAGCAGCCGAAGCGCCCGCCACCCCGCGCACCATAAAAGACCGCTTGCAGGCCGCCAGAGCCGAGATAGCCGCCCCAAAACAGGACGGTGTGCAGCGGCTTGTGGACATAGCCGCCAAGAGAGCCGAGGGCAAGGGAAAAGGCTACGAGCATTGGGCGAAGATACACAATCTGAAACAGGCGGCAAAGACGCTGAATGTGTATCAAGAATACGGCTTTACTTCCCCGGAGCAGCTGGAAGCGGCCATAGACACCGCCTATGCGGAAATGCGGCAGGCCAGCGGCGAACTGAAAATGATGGAAACCAGGCTGCAAAGGAAAAAGGAGTTGCAGCGGCAGGTGTTGGCCTACGCCCAGACCAAGCCCGCCCGCGACGGGCTGAAAGCGCAGAAATCCCCCAAAGCCCGCGACGCATACCGGCAGGCACATGAGAGCGATTTTATCATAGCCGAAGCCGCCGCCCGGTATTTCCGGGAGCATGGCATTATAAAACTGCCCGCCCGCAAAGCGTTGCAGGCCGAGATCGAGCAGCTTATTTCTCAAAAAGACAGCCTTTACAACGGCTACCGGGAACAGAAACAGCGGTTCAAGGAATTGCAGACAATCAAGCGGAACATCGACCAAATCCTGCGCCGGGAGGAACCGAACCGCAGAAAGGAGCAGAGCCATGAGCGATAACTTACCCCGTATGGACTACCGCCAGCACCGGCGGGCGCGGCGGCTGGTGCATGAGTGCTGTAATTACGACGAGGGGAACTGCCTGCTATTGGACGACGGGGAGCCTTGCGTGTGCGTCCAGAGCATTTCCTATTCCCTCATGTGCCGCTGGTTCCGTGTGGCTGTCCTGCCCCTCGATGGGGAGCTGTCCGCAGCCCTCTTGTACCGGGGGAGCCGGAAACGGTGCGCGGTCTGCGGGGCGGCTTTCGTCCCCAAATCCAACCGGGGAAAATACTGCCCCGACTGCGCCGCCAAAGTACGCCGCCGCAAGGAAGCCGAGCGACAGCGCAAACGCTACCACCTTTCTACGCATTTAGGGGCTTTCAAACCCTTGTAAATCAAGGCTTTTTTGCCCGCTCTCAACGGGGGCTTGATAGATTTATCCTTTTCCCCCGGAAACGGCGTTCTAAATGCGTACAAACGCCCTAAATCCACCCAAAGGAGGAACCATGTCAGATAACCGAAAATATTACTACCTGAAGCTGAAAGAGAACTACTTTGACGAGGATGCTATCGTGCTGCTGGAAAGTATGCAGGACGGTGTACTCTACTCCAACATTCTTTTGAAATTGTACTTAAAATCGCTGAAAAATGGTGGAAAGTTGCAGCTTGATGAAAATATTCCCTATACCGCCCAGATGATTGCCACCATAACCCGCCAGCAAGTCGGCACCGTAGAACGAGCCTTGCAGATCTTTATGAAGCTGGGGCTTGTGGAGCCGCTGCAAAACGGTGCGCTGTATATGAGCAACATTGAACTGCTGATCGGCCAATCCTCTACCGAGGGGGAGCGAAAACGGCGGGCAAGGCTGGCTTTGCAGGGGCAAAAAGCCTTGCCAAAGGCCGGGGTGGACAAATGTCCACCATATCAAGCGGACATTTGTCCACCAGAGTTAGAGATAGAGAAAGAGATAGAGATAGAAAAAGAGAGAGCGAGAGTTAGATACGGGACAGGCCACCCGCGCCGCCTATGGCCGGTATGGAAATGTCTTTCTGGCCCAATCGGAACTGGACGGACTGAAAGCTGACCTGCCCGGCAAATGGGATTACTACATTGACCGGCTATCCTGCCATATCGCGTCCAGCGGCAGGAAGTATCAAAGTCATGCCGCCACGATTTACAAATGGGCGCAGGAGGACGCCGTCAAGAAAGCCCCGAAAAGGGCATACCGGACTACTCATGCAAGGAGGGCGAGAGTTTATGAAGAACGAGTTGAAAGCAACGATTGACACCATAACGGCCACTACGCCGGAGCCGGAGGACTACACCGGCGAGGACGGTTTGCTGTACTGCGGCAAGTGCCACAAGCCCAAAGAAGCCTACTTCCCGGAGGGCAAGGCATTGTTTGGGCTTTACCGACCCCACCATGCGGGACTGGACTTTTGAAAACGACAACGGCAGGAACCCGCAGGCCGAACTTGCTCGCCGGTATGTGGAGCATTGGGAAGATATGCGAGCCGACAATATCGGCTGCCTGTTCTGGGGCGGCGTGGGAACCGGCAAAAGCTACCTTGCGGGCTGTATCGCAAACGCCCTCATGGAGAAAGAAATCCCCGTCCACATGACGAACTTTGCCCTTATTCTCAATGACCTTGCCGCCAGCTTTGAGGGGCGCAACGAGTACATTGCCCGCCTTTGCCGCTATCCGCTGCTGATCCTTGACGACTTCGGCATGGAGCGCGGCACCGAGTACAGGCTGGAACAGGTTTTCAATGTGATAGACAGCCGTTACCGCAGCGGAAAGCCACTGATCGTCACCACCAATCTCACGCTGGACGACCTGCACAACCCGGAGGACACCGCCCATTCCCGGATTTATGACCGGCTGCTTTCCATGTGCGTCCCGGTACGCTTTACCGGCGACAACTTCCGGCAGGAAGCCGCACAGCGAAAAATGGAGAGCATGAAAAAACTGATTACCGACTGAAAGGAGTATTGCCTATGGCAGATAACAAGCAGCACGACCACCGCACCACCCGCCGCCCCGACTGCGTGACAGAAATCCGCATGGGCAATTCCGTCCTTGTCGTGTCCGGCTATTTCAAGAAAGACATCACAACCACCGCTGCCGATAAAATGGCGCGGGTACTGGAAGCGGAAGCCGCTGCTACACAAAAACCAGCAATTTAACGAATTGTAAAGAAGCAGTTTTGACGCTTTTACCGCTATACAGCCCCCACTATTCCGTGGTACAATAAAGTTGCGGAATAGTGGGGCTGGCTGTCGGAAACGGAGGATTTTATGTTAAGACAAGCCACCCAAAACCTGATTACCGCCCTTTATCCGAGGTTATCCCATGAGGACGAATTGCAAGGCGAGAGCAATTCCATATCGAACCAAAAAAGGATACTCGAAGCCTACGCAAAACAGAACGGCTTTACCAATCTGCGCTGGTACACCGACGACGGTTATTCCGGGGCAAATTTCCAAAGGCCGGGCTTTCAGTCTATGCTTGCAAACATTGAAGCCGGGAAAGTGGGAACCGTTATCGTCAAGGATATGTCGAGGTTGGGGCGAAATTACCTGCAAGTGGGGTTTTACACGGAAATGCTGTTCCCTCAAAAGGGTGTGCGGTTTATCGCTGTCAACGACAATGTGGACAGCGCAAACGGCGGCATGGACAACGATTTTACCCCGCTGCGAAATCTGTTCAACGAATGGCTGGTGAGAGATACGAGCAAGAAAATCAAGGCAGTAAAAAGGTCAAAAGGTATGAGCGGAAAGCCTGTTACCAGCAAGCCGGTCTATGGCTATGTGATGGACGAGGACGAGAATTTCATCATAGACGAGGAAGCCGCCCCGGTGGTACAGCAGATTTACCAGCTTTGCCTTGCCGGGAACGGCCCGACCAAGATTGCCCGTATGCTGACGGAGCAGCAAATCCCCACGCCGGGAACGCTGGAATACCGCAGGACGGGCAGCACCCGCCGTTATCACCCCAGCTATGAGTGCAAGTGGGCAACAAACACCGTCGTTCATATCCTCGAAAACCGGGAATACACCGGCTGTCTGGTGAACTTCAAGACGGAAAAGCCCTCTTACAAGGTCAAGCACAGCGTAGAGAACCCCATCGAAAAGCAGGCCATTTTTGAGAACCACCATGAGCCGCTGATCGACACGGAAACATGGGAGCGTGTGCAGGAGTTACGCAAACAGCGTAAACGCCCGAACCGCTACGATGAAGTGGGGCAGTTCTCCGGTATGCTGTTCTGCGCCGACTGCGGCCATGTGCTGTATCAACAGCGGTATCAGAACAAAGACCGCAAACAGGACTGTTACATCTGCGGCAGCTACAAGAAGCGCACCCGCGACTGTACGGCGCACTTTATCCGAACCGACCTGTTGACCGCAGGTGTCCTCTCCAATCTCCGGCAGGTGACCGAATACGCCGCCAAGCATGAGAGCCGCTTTGTGAAGCTGCTGATCCAACAGAACGAAATCGGCGGCAAGCGAAAGACCGCTGCGGCCACCAAGCAGCTTGAACAGGCGCAGGAACGCATTTCTGAAATCAGCCGCATGATTAAGCGGCTGTATGAGGACAATGTAAACGGCAAAATCAGCGACGAGCGTTTCATGGAACTGTCGGCTGACTACGAAGCCGAGCAAGCGGAACTGAAAAAGAGAGCCGCCGCCCTGCAAGCCGAACTGGACAAATCGCAGGCAGCCACCGTCAACGCCGAGAAATTCATGGGCATTGTCCGCAAGCACCTTGCCTTTGAAGAACTGACCCCCACCCTCTTGCGGGAAATGGTGGAGAAAATCGTGGTGCATGAGTGCAGCTACGACGAGAACGGCACCCGCAGGCAGGACATTGAGATTTATTACAGCTTTGTCGGCAAGATTGACTTGCCCGAATAACCGCCCGACCTATCCGACACAATGGCCAAGTGCCGGATAGGAACGGCAAAATTTTTTACACTTCTATTACTTCTTTATCGCACACAAGAAAAAGGAGGGGAAAATGAATTAGGATAAAAAGAGATTCTTTTTTAAAATAGATATAAAACGGAGAAAAAAAATGGAACGAATTTATTTGGATCATGCGGCCACCAGCCTGTACCGGCCGAAAGAAGTGATGGAAGCGGTCATAGAAGCCATGGAAACCATGGGAAATGACGGAAGAGGATCCCACGGGGAAGCATTGGCTTCCTCCAGGATTATCTACGATACGAGGAGCCTTCTTAATGAATTGTTTCATGGAGAAGGAGCGGAACAGGTGGCATTTACGGCCAATGCGACCCAGGCACTGAATACAGCTCTGAAGGGAATTTTAAATCCCGGGGATACACTGATTACAACGGTGCTGGAACATAATAGCGTCCTGCGTCCTGCCTATGAATTGGAAGAAAGTGGGGTATGTTTGCGGATCATAGAAAGTGATTCTCTGGGACGATTCCCCTACGAAAGGCTGGAACAGGTTATGGAGGAAGAGACAGAGCGGCAAAAAAAACGGTGGGAATCGCTGGGACAGCGGGGGGCGGTCGTTTTTGTGGGAACCCATGCGTCCAATCTGACCGGTAATTTGACAGATATAAGAAAAATCGGTCAGATATGTGCCAGATTCCAGGCGCTGTTTTTGCTGGATGCTTCTCAGACTGCCGGAATATTTCCCATTGATATGATTGGGGATGGGATTGATGTGGTTTGTTTTACCGGCCATAAAAGTCTGATGGGACCCCAGGGAACCGGTGGGCTATGCGTAAAGAAAAAGGTAAGGATTCGTCCTCTGCTATCCGGCGGCAGCGGCGTAATGACCTACGAGAAAAAGCATCCTTTCCGGATGCCCACTGCTTTGGAGGCCGGTACACTCAACGGACATGGGATTGCTGGACTGCGGGCCGGTCTGTTGTATTTAAAAAAA
This sequence comes from Lachnospiraceae bacterium, assembly GCA_026169045.1. Taxonomy (GTDB): domain Bacteria; phylum Bacillota; class Clostridia; order Lachnospirales; family Lachnospiraceae; genus Fimimorpha. Next base: position 31,764 of record JAPFDH010000004.1, read on the forward strand.
CAGGGAGTCGATCATCTCAGAAGAAAAGAGCAGGATTTGCTGCGTCAGTTTTATCAGGAGGTATGTTCCATCAGAAACGTCACTGTATATGGGGATTTTTCTTCCTTTGACCGGGCGCCCATTCTTTCTCTGAATATAGGAGATCTGGATTCCGGTGAAGTCAGTGATCGTCTGTCGGAAGAATACGGGATTGACACCAGACCGGGCGGTCATTGTGCGCCCCTGATGCATGAGGCGCTGGGATGCAGGGAGCAGGGGGCAGTCCGGTTCAGCTTTTCCCATTTTAATACGGAGGAGCAGATTAAAAAGGCTGTTATTGCGGTAAGAGAACTGGCAGAAATGGAATGAAACAGAAATAATGGTTCACGAAAAAGATTTCTTTGTGATATAATGAAACCGATTGATAGAAGAAAAGAAAAGCAGAATGGAGAGGGAAACGATGAGTGAAGTAACATTTCGTTATGCAAACGAAGCAGATACCGGATTGGTTTTGGAGTTTATAAAAGGCATTGCGGCATATGAAAAAATGTCGGATGAAGTGGTGGCTACAGAAGAACTTTTGCATGAATGGATGTTTGAAAAAAAACTGGTGGAAGTTATTTTCGCAGAGGCAGAGCAAGACACCGTAGGATTTGCTTTATTTTTCCAGAATTTTTCCACATTTGTCGGAAGAGCCGGTTTGTATCTGGAAGATATTTTTGTAAAACCGGAGTATAGAAAAAAAGGATATGGAAAAGCGATTTTCCAGAAACTGGCTCAGATCGCTGTGGAACGGGGATGTCAGCGGTTTGAATGGGTTTGCCTGGACTGGAATCAGCCAAGTATCGATTTTTACCGTTCCATGGGAGCCGTTCCTATGGATCAGTGGACGATTTACCGGTTATCCGGGGATGGAATCAAAAAAGCTGCCGAAAAGAAATAAGGAGGATGCCGAATGGAAACAATTCAGTGTATTGAGACAAGAAGAAGTGTGCGTAAGTATCAGGATAAAGAAATTCCCAATGAGGTGATGGAACGCCTGATCGAGTTGGGAACGAAAGCAGCTACCGGCTCGAATATGCAGCCCTGGGGATTTTTAACCATTCAGGGTAAAGATGTGATTCAGGAAATCTCCGAAGAAATTAAAAAGGAATTAAGAGAAAATCTGGAACAATATCCCCATTTGGCACAGTATAAAGACTGGTTTTATAATCCGGACTTCAGTATTTTCAATCATGCATCGGATCTTTTAATGATATATGGGAATACAAACACGTATTATTACAAAGAAGACGGCTCCCTGGCAGCAGCCAATATCATGCTGGCAGCCCACGATATGGGAATCGGAAGCTGTTGGATCGGATTTGCGGAGTATCATATGAACAGCCGTGAATTTAAGGAAAAATACCATGTGCCAGAGGAGTATGCGCTGGTGTGCACCATGTCCCTCGGGTATGAAATTCATGAATTAAAACCGCCAAAGAGAAAGCCGCCGGTACGATTCGGATTATCTTTATAAAAGGAAAACGGGAGGACCGGGGATGATATTGGAACAGATGGGCTGTCACAAAAACGGGCAGCCTCTTTGTATTTATGTGGCAGGGGCCGGAGGGAAGACGTCATGGATCCATTTTCTGGTGGATCAGGAGCGGAAAAAAAAGAAAAAAGTTTTAATCCTTACATCGACACATATCTATGAGCCGGAATGTTTTGGAAGTGTCAGGGAGGAGAACGGATGTCAGACACTATGCCAGAAAAAACAGTGGGCAGATGAGATCCTTTCGCGGCTGGAAACATGGGGTGTTGTAATTGCGGGTATCCGATGCGGAAACGGAAAAATCACCTGGGTGGGGGATGAGGTATATGAAAGAATAAAGAAAGGGGCGGATCGGATCTTTGTGGAAGCAGACGGATCCAGGCATCTGCCCATCAAAGTTCCCTCCTCAAAAGAACCGGTGGTATTTTCCGATGCGGATCTGATTTTTGTGACCGAGGGCATGCAGGCTTTGGGAAAGCCTATTGGGCAGGTGTGCCATCGGGCGGAAGAGGCGGTAAAGATTTTGGGATGCAAAAGGGAGGATCCGGTGACGGAAGAAAAAATCCGCTGCATGTACCGGCAGGGGTATGAAAGTATGCTGAAAGAAACCTATCCCAAGGCAAAGGTATTTCCTGTCTGGGTATATCCAGGGGATGGATGGGACTGGCAGTGGGAGTTGGAGAAGGACGGACGAAAAAAAGGTATTGTATGGAATTGCAATGGGATATATCGGATCCGTAAAACAGTGGCGACAGCCACAATAAGCACGCAATGCGGTTTTTCGAATGGTGCGGGCTGAACTGTTACGAATATTTAAAAGGAGCGATTGACCAAGGATTCCAACTGTGATAGAATCAAAGGAAAAGGCGAATAAGGTAGATAAAATCGCTGGTTTGTGAAAGAGAAAAAAAGCTGACGCAAAAGAAGCGTCAGCTTTTTTACTTTATAGGAAAGTTCGATTTTTATTGAAACTATAAATGAAAAGAGCCCGCACAAAGTCGGGCACAAGAATAAGATGACACCGGTTAGAAGATGTAAAAACCTTCTACACCAGCCTCATCGGCAAATAAATCA